>DASUFX010000149.1:0-10344 GCA_036274355.1 Kofleriaceae bacterium
ATGTCGAACCACGACACGCCCGCGACGAGCGGAAGGAAGCAGCCGATGAGACCGAGGACGCCAAACGCGGAGATGGAGCGCTTCATCATGGGGTAGAACCCCGGCGTGCGAGGTAGTCGCATAAATTCTTGTAACCGCCCGCCACCACGACAGATTTTGCCTGAGGAGCAGATCCTTGCAGTACGATGACCGGATGGTGCGCTCCGGAGCTGCATCGCGGGTCTACAAGCCGACGTGAGCATGGAGTTGCGGCCAATCGCGAGCTACGCGCAGGCGGTGCGACCGACGTTGCCCGACGCGGTGTTCGAGCCCGCGCGTTCGCGCCTATTGTGGCTGCCCGTGCACGTGACCGTGATCGCGGGGATCGCGTGGGCGCTCGCGGCGGGTCATGTTCCGGCGCCGCTGTGGCCGGTCGCTTCGCTCGTAATCGGCGTGTGCATGTCGGCCGTGGCCTTTCTCGGCCACGAGACGCTGCACGGCGCTGTCGTGCGCGGACGACTCGCGATCCGCGTGGTCGGTTGGATCTGCCTGCTGCCGTTCACATGCTCACCGACGCTGTGGACCGCCTGGCACAACCGCGTCCATCACAATCAATGCGCGAAGCCTGGCGCGGATCCGGACATGTACCCGACGCTGAGCGAGTACGAGACGCAGCCGGCGATGCGCATCATGGCCGATTACTTCGGTCTCGGCGGCCGGCGGCTGAGCAGCGTGTTTAGCTTGCTGCTCGGCTTCACCGGCCAGAGTCAGCAGATGCTGTGGGAGGCACGCAAGCACGGCTTTCTCGATGGCCCGCGGTACATGCGCGCGATCGGTGAGCTCGTGCTCGGCGTCGGGTTTTGGACCGCCGTCGCGCTGCTGATCGGCTTCGTGCCGTTCGCATTCGTGTATCTGCTGCCGCTGATCGTCGCGAACGTGGTCGTGATGAGCTTCATCATGACGAATCACAACCTCAGCTCGCTGACGCCGACGGTGAACGATCCGCTCGTCAACTCGCTCTCGGTCACGTTGCCGCGCCCGCTCGAATGGCTCTCGCTCGACTTCGGCTATCACGTCGAGCATCACGTGTTTCCGACGATGAGCGCGCGGCACGGTCGTCGCGTGCGCGAGGCACTGCGCGCACAGTTCCCCGATCACTATCAATCGATGCCGCTGCCCCGGGCGCTTGGCCAGCTCTGGCGCACCGGCCGCGTATATCAGGACAACACGACGCTCATCGATCCGCGCACCGGCCGTACCGCGCCGACGTTGCAGCCGCGGCGCGACGCATCACTGTAGCCAGCCCCAGGCCTCGAATTCGCCGAGCTCCCAGTAGTCGGTGCGCAGGCCATCGGTGATCGACAGGCGAACGCGATCGACGACCACTTGATCGCTGAGCACGAACGTCTGCGGCGTCTCGTTCGTCGCGAGCGCGGTATCGACGAGCATCGCCCAGTTCATCGTCTGCGGATCGCGGCCGTAGATCCGCGCGTGCGTCGAGTAGTACAGCGTGACGCCGTTGCCGCGGCCCCAGTTCTGGATCACGAAGCGATCGATCAGAGCGTTGCTGTTGTTCGCGAACGCGAGCTCGAACTCTTCGTGGTTGTTGTTCTGCTTGTTCGTCGACGCCCACGCGTTGCGATACGCCGTCGTGTTGTCGCCGTTCGCGTGCTGGCCGTCATTGAGGTTCGTGCGGTTCCAGTAGCCGTTCTGGCACAACAGTGGTGGATTGTTCTGCGTGCAGTACTCGCTGGTGAATGACACGAGCGTCGCGCCTGCGCTCGACGCGATGAGGTTGAGCGGAGGTGGTGGCGCGTCGATCAGCGGTGACGATGTGTCGCTTGGCGTCGCGGTGTCGCTCGGATGATTCCCGCTATCGCTCGCGACGTCGTCGGCCGGCGATGCGTCGTCGATCCCGAGGCCGTGCGAAAACGAGCAACTCGCAAGTAGGGCAGCACACACGCCAACACCTGCACGCCAGCACAGCACGCGTCCATTTTGCCACGACAGCCCGCAACGCTCTGATCGAGAAATTCAGTCGTGAAACGTCGGAACTGGCGAGGGATTTCGCGCGCAGCGACGTACCGCGTCCTGATAAGCTGGAGCGATGCGGTCGGTTGTGCTCGTCACGGTCGCGTTTGTCGTGACGGGCTGCGGGCGCCTCAACTTCGATCCGCTCGGCAGATCATCCGGTGGCGATGACGCAGGCAATGACGCAGGCGATGACGCGCGCGAATTCGCTGACGGCCCAGGGAGCGGCGGCACGTTCACGTACACCGCCACGATCGCCGAGTGCATCGATCCGACGGCGCCCGATCCGGCGTTCTGTCGTACGACCAACGGTCAAACCGAGCTGCCGGTCGATCTCGACGACTCGAACCTTCACGTTCCGTTCTACTCGTATCTGCGCTTCGACTTCGATGCGTCGATCGCGGGCAAGGAAGTGGCGGCGGTCGTGCTTCGTGCGGTGATCAGCGACGGCGCGCAATCCGACGGTCCCGACTCTGGCGAGATCTGGCGCGTCTCGACATTCACGCTCGCCAGTCTCTCGACGCAGGCGCCGACGCAGCAGGGCGGCGCAGCGCTCGCGGCGTCGCAAGGTCCCGTCGTTCAGCTCCAAGAGGTCGACTGGTTGCTGCCGACGACCGTCATCGACAGCAGCTCGCTGTGCCTCGGCATGATCCCGGTCTCCGCGGCCGGCGTGAACTACTGGAACCTGCAGGGCGCGACCCCGCCGACGCTGCGGGTCGAGCTGCGCTAGCTCGGTCGGGACGGACGTCTACATCATGGCGCGTGCTTACCCGAGCTACTCTGGGGTAACGCTGTCCGCGATTTGAGCAATCTGCGCAGCGCGAGTACAGAACGTAGGCTGCACTGCAATCGCTTCAACCGGTCGCCAGCCCCGCGTGTCGGGTGTCAGCGGATTCGAGTTCTACACTCGCGCAAGCCTGGATAGACTTGGAACGTGCGGCTGTTGTGCCTCGTGCTCGTTGCTGGATGCTACGCGCCGACGTATGCGCCGGGCGGCCGTTGCACGACCACATGTCCGGGTGATCTCGTCTGTGTCGATAGCGTGTGCGTGGTCCCGGGAACGGTGGTCGATCACGACGCCGCGGTCATGATCGATGCCCCCGGTAACGTGATCATGATCGACGCGCCGCCACCACCACCGCCGATCGACGCGCCGCCGCCGGATCCGACACTGATCGCGCACTGGAAGTTCGACGACAACCCGGCGAACGGAACCGCGCTCGACAGCACCGGCAACGGCCACAACGGCACGTGCGCGGGCGCCCAGTGTCCTACGCTCGTTACGACTGGCGTCGACGGTGGTGCCTACCGGTTCGATCCGGCAGTGCCGCAGTACCTCGTCGTCCCCGACAGCACGGCGTTCCGCGGTGTGTTCACGATCGCGATGTGGATGTACACGGACAACACGACGAAGCAGATCGCCGCGATGTCCAAGCCCGTCGGTACGGGCACCGGTAACTCGTGGCAGCTCGAGGACCTCACCGACGATACCGTGTCGTTCTCGGGTGGCTCCGTGCATTCGCTCGTGAGCCCGGCGGCGGTGCCGCAGATGACGTGGGCACACATCGCCGGTACGTGGGACGGCACGACGAAGCGGCTCTATATCAACGGCGTGATGGTGGCGTCGACCGCGTCGCAAATCACGTACGACACGCACAACATCTACCTCGGTGCCGACGAGAACAACGGGACGCTCGCGCTGCCGTTCGACGGCGAGCTCGACGATCTCCGCGTCTACAATCGCGTGCTCTCCACGTCGGAGATCGCGGCGCTCGCGCAGTAGCTACGCGGGCTCGATCTTCGACGCCAGGATCTCGTCGATGATCCCGCCCCAGTCGCCGGTTGCGCCGAGCTGCGCGAGAACTGCGTTGAGTCCCCATTGCAGCCGGTTGAGGAACAACCACTCGGGTGGCATCGCGAGCCGGAACCGGTTCGGATTGTCGAACATCAGCACGCCGAAGCTCTTCGCGACGAACGCCGGGTTGTGGCGGAATCCGCGCTCGAGGAACGGCGTGTACAGAAAGCGCATCGCGTTCCACTGGTAGTCCCAGTCGAACCCTTTCTCCTTGCCGACGAAGCCGAGCACGCGAAACCGGGTCGCGAAGCCTTCGCGATCGCCAACGATGACGGCGCGCGCCATCTCTCGCCAGATCTCGATCATGGCGGGCTCGAAGCGGCGCACACAGCCGAAGTCGAGGAACGTCACGGTGCCGTCCGCTGCGACCAGATAGTTTCCGGGATGCGGATCGGCGTTGTAGATGCAGCGCCGCCACATCAGCTCGAAGCACGCGCGGAAGATCACCTGACCCGCGCGGTCGCGCGCTGCCGGATCGGACTGCGCGAGCGGCGCACCGTCGCCGAGCACGGTTGTCAGCACGCGGCGACTCGAGCGCTCGCCGATCACAGCGGGCACGCCCGCACCGTCGACCGAGGCGAGCAGCCGCGCGAACAGCGTCTGCGATGTAGCCTCGCGCTCGTAATCACACTCCTCGAGCAAGCGGTCGCGCAGCTCGCCGGCGAGCCCGGCGCCATCGAGCGGCGATCCGATCGACGACAACCGCGCGATCACCGCCACCATCTTGAGGTCGCTGCGAATCGCGTCCTCGATGCCGGGATACTGAACCTTCACCGCGACCGCTTGCCCGCGGTGGGTCGCGCGGTGCACCTGACCGATCGAAGCCGCCGCGAACGGACGCTCCTCGATCGTTTCGAATAGCTCGCTCGCCGGTGCACCGAGCTCGGTCCGCAGGACGTCCGCGATCCGGTGAAACGCCATCGGCGTCGATTGCGCCTGGAGCTCGGCTAGCACCTCCTGCGCGGCGGGCGGGAGCGAGCCCGGCATGTAGCTCGCGATCTGGCCGGCCTTCATGACGAGGCCTTTGAGGTTGCCCATCCGCGTCACTAGCTTGCGCGCGGCGGCGATCGCAGCGTCGGTGCTGGCGAGCGACGCGTCGATGTCGACATCGTCTGCCTTGTCCTTGCGGCGGAAGAACATGCGCGAGGCCGCTTTCGCGCCGAGCTTGCTGCTCAGGCTCGCGGTCGACCACATCCGGCGTAGGCCACCGGTCAGCTCGTCGAGATCGTCGGGCACCGATGTGAGATGCCGGACCACGCGTAACCGTTGCAGGGGCGCCCGGTTATGATGCGCGGTGGATGAAGGGCGCGACGGTTCTAACGGTGTCGAGCCGTGCGCTGGTCGATGCGTGCGACGCGCTGGGGATGGACACGGCGGCGCTGCTCGCGGCGACGGGGCTCACGCGCGCCGAGGTCAATAATCCCGATGGGCGGATTCCGGTCGAGAAGATGACCGCGCTCTGGCGCGAGGCACATGCGCGCGCAGGCGACCCCGATCTCGCGCTCCACGCCGCCGAGGCGTTGCCGTTCGGCGCGTACGCCGTGATCGATTTCTTGGCTCGCACGAGCGCCACCATCGGTGCGGCGCTCGAACGGATCTCGCGTTACTTCCCACTGATCAACAGCGTGGTCGAGCTGCCGATCGAGCGTGGCAGCGACTACGTCCGCCTCGACATGGTCGATCGACGTGGGCCGGGCAAGCTGCCGCGCGCGTACGCCGAGTACGTGCTCGCCGCTGTCGTGTTGCGAACGCGAGGGGCTGTTGGCGTCGCGTTTCCACTCGTTCGCGTCGAGCTCGCATACGAGGCGCCGGCCTTGGTTTGCGAGCACGAGCGGATCTTCGGCTGTCCCGTCGTATTCGGCACCGAACGCACCGGCATCGTGCTCGCGCACTCAGTGGCGGACAAGTCGCTCGAGCGCGGCGACTCCGGCCTTGCTGCAGTGCTCGAGCGTCACGCGCAGCTCTTGATCTCGCAGCTGCCGCCCGTGTCCGATTCGATCAGCGAAGTTCGCGCGACGATCAAAGGTGAGCTGGAGGGAGGCGATCCGAGCCTCGACCATGTCGCGCGCAAACTGGGGACGAGTCGCCGCTCGCTGCAGCGCCGGCTCGCCGACGAGAACCTGACTTACGCGCAAGTGCTCGACGAAGTCCGCTCGACGATGGCGCGCGCGTATCTCGGCCGGCCCGAGCTCTCGATCGCCGAGGTCGCTTATCTGCTCGGGTTCTCGGAGCAGAGCTCGTTCACGCGCGCGTTTCGCCGCTGGACGGGCACGTCACCGGCGGAGTTTCGCCGCACGAGCACGAGCTGAGCGACGACGAGATTCGGTACCCAGCACGACCACGCGACCGTCGCGTACGCGATCGCGCCTTGAACGCCAAGCAGGCCGAGTAGGGGGAGCTGTAGCCGCAAGCTGACGGCCGCAAATGCGAGCGCGTAGCTGCGCGTTATCCATGCGCGATGACCGTCGCGATCTCCGGACAGAATGCGGTGAAGGCCAACCGCCGTCGTCGTGAGCCACGCGATCGCGAGCGCGGTGAACCCGACCTGCGCGACGAGACCGCCCCACGCGTTCGGCCCCATCACGAAGCCCGCACTGCCGCCGAGCAGGACCGCGCTCACATAGATGTAGCCAGTCGCGCGATGCAAACGCGGACGGCGCGCACGCAGTCTCGGCATGAGCTGCCACGGTCCGGCGAGCAATGCGATGCCGCCGCCCACCACGTGCACCACAAACACGAGCTGCGCGACCGTGTATCGCGCGAGCAAGTGCTCGACGAGCGGCGGCTGATTCGCGGCGGGCTCGACGAGGCCGAGCAGCCACGGCAACGGTGCGAGGAGCCCAACGCCGATCGAAAGGAACACCACCAACCCGAGCCGTAGTCGCCGCATGTGCTCAAGGTAGTGACGGCTCCGTCGCGCGTCTTTGACCGACGGCGTCAGACCCTTACCCGAGCGCGCCAATCGTCAGATCGACTGCGTCTTCTTACCGGCTGTGACCCAGCCCTTGATGCCGTCGGGCATGATGTAAACGTTCTTGTAACCGAAGCTAATGGCGCGCCCGGCGCCATCGTGACAAGCGTGTCAACCAGAGTCCGTGCAGTAGAAGACGAGCTTCGTCGCCTTGTCGGGTGGCAGCTCACTCGCGGGGAAGTCCTCTTCGGAGGTCAGGATCGCGCCCGGCAATACGCCGTACTTCTTGCGCGTGCGATCGCCGTTGCAGTCGACCGCGACTGCTTGCTTGTCGGCAAGCGCCTTCTCGACGTCGTCCATCGTCATCGTCGGAAGGTTGTCTGTCGCGGTGGCCGCCGAGCCGGTCTTGTCCGCTTGCTTGTCCTTCGCGCAACCGGGGATCGATGCGAGCGCGAGTGCCGCGCCGAGCAAGTACTTCCGCATGGGCGTAGCGTACTCGAATCGCCACGCGCGGTCCGGTGAAATTCTTTATCCGGGTGCTAGGGGTTTTTGCGCGAGCGCGTGCTGCGGTCGCACTAGCGTCGGCGGGATCGACGTCGTCAGGGCACGGAACGCGAGCGGCAGCCGAAACAGATGCGTCGGCGGCTTGGTCATCCCGAACACGTGGATGAGCGCGAGGCGGACCGCCGGCTCACGCGCGGAGCGTATGAACAGCCGATCCATATAGGCGTAGGCCAAACGATGCGCGAATTTGCGTTCGCCTTCGGTGCCCGGGTACCGCAGTAGCGCGTGCGCGTGACGCGCTTGCGGAACGCCGGAGCGAAACTCCGGCTGCACTGGGAACTGATCGCGATCGACGATCACGACCTCGCTCGCATACTCGGCCAGTACACGCGCGGCGAGGAGCCCAGCCATGCTCCCGCCCATCACCACGGCTCGCTCGAACAACATCCGCTCATCGTATCAGCGGATGCGTCGCGCTTACTCGACGCCGGGCACTTTGCGTTCGGGACGAGCGCCGTTAACGCCGCCCGGGTTATCCATCGCTGGCCGATGCAGCGCAGGGTTTGCCGGCTCGCGTGGGGCCGGCGGTGGCGGGGTCGATGGATCAGGCGGCGGTGGATTCACCTGCCACGCCGGTACGGTTCCCGGCGGTAGCGTTCCGGTGGTTTGCGGCGTCGTCTTCCACGGCGGCGTCTCGTCAGGGACGGCCGGCGTCGTGCCCGGAGTTGCGGTTGCTCGTGACGGCGTCGTGGGTACCGCGGCGTTGCTAGGTTTCGCGGGCTCGGTCGAGCTGCGCAGTCCTTGCAGCGTGAGCACGACAAGCAACGCAACCGCAACACACAAGCCGGCGAGCAGCCAGACAGCGCGCTTCGATGGTTGCGGCATTGTCCTCAGTCTGCGTTATCTACGCGCCCCGCGGAAGCTCGAGACGGAACATGCTGCCGTTGCCCTGCCTGACGACGCGGAGGTCGCCACCATGGTTCTTTGCGATGCGACGCGAAATCGTCAGGCCGAGCCCGGTGCCTTTGCCGACGGGCTTGGTCGTAAAGAACGGATCGAAGATCCGCTCGAGTAGCTGCGGTGGGACGCCAGGTCCGCTATCGCCGACCTCGATCACAGCCAGCGCGCCCTCGCTTCGCACGCTGAGCTGAACCCACCCCTGCGGTCCGGCGGCAAACGCCGCGTTGTCGAGCAAGTTGATCACGATCTGCTCGATCAATGGTCCGGCGCAGTACAGCGGTTCGTCGAGCTCGATCTGTTCGCGAATTTCGACGTTCGCGAGCTGTGTGGTGAGCACGCGGCGCGCTCGCGCGATCAGCGCTCGGACGTCCTCGGGGCGCCGGACCACCTGTTCGCTGCGCGAGAAATCCAGGATCCTGCTGCAACGCTCGCGGATCTGGTTCGCTGCATCGACAGCGATTTCGGCCAGCATCGCTTCGGCGGTATTCGAACCCTTCTGGAGCTCGGGCAGGTTCGCCATCATCGGTTGCAGCGCGTTGACGAGCGCGTTGGCCGGATTGCGAAGCTCGTGCGCGAGGCCGGCCGACAGCATTCCCAACGCCGCGAGCTTCTCGCTCTCGTGGAGCTTGAGCGCCATCTTGCGAATCGCGAGCTGCGACCGAATTCGTGCCAAGAGCTCCTCGGCCGAAAACGGTTTCAGGACGTAGTCGACGGCGCCGGCCTCGAATCCAGCCAGGCGTTCGCCGAGCCCTGCGTGTGCGCTGACGATGAGAACAGGCGAGAGCGCGGTGCCCTGCAGCGCGAGAAACTCCCGCGTGAGATCGAGGCCGTTCATCTCGGGCATCTCGAGATCGGTCACGAGCAGATCGGGGATGTGTTCCTTGGCGAGCGCGAGTGCGGCCTTGCCGTTCGTCGCCGCGAGCACGCGGTACCGACCGGAGAGCAGATCGGTGATGTGCTGCGCGAGTCCAAGATCGTCCTCGGCAAGCACGATCGTCGCTTCCGGTTCGCGCGGCTCAGCCGTCTCGCGCGACGCCGCGCGCACATTACGTGCAGTCGGATCCTCCTCGAGTGCGCTCGGTCGCTGCAGCGGTTCTTCTTGCGGCAGAATCGCTGAGCCCGTCTGAAAGCGTGGCAGCGTGACCTCGAAGCTCGTTCCGCTCGGATCGTCATGACGGTCCACGCGGATCGTGCCGTGCTGGAGCTCGACGAGCTCCTTCGACAGTGCGAGTCCGATACCCGTACCGCGTACGCCACGTCCCACGGCCGTCGCGGCTCGCTCGAACCGGCCGAACAGCTTGGGGATGAACTCGGGCTCGATGCCGGGGCCAGTGTCGCGCACGTTGACCGTGACCGCGTGTTCCTTCGCCGAGAGCGAGACCGTGATCCGGCCTCCGGGCGGCGAGAACTTCACCGCGTTCGAGATGAAGTTTCCGACGATCGTCTCCAGCGCAGCTTCGTCTATCGTGGCGGCGCATTCGTCGGGACCGACGAACGTGATCTCGAGGTCACCTTTCTGCGCGGCCGTCACCCAGTTCCGCGTCAACCGCCGCAAGCAGGTCGCCACATCGCAGGGACCGGGACGAACGCGTAGCTTGCCCTCGTCGCCGGCGGCAAGCAGCAGCAGGCTGTTGACCAGGTGCAACAACCGCCGTGTGCTCGCGTTGATCTCGTCGAGATTGCGCCGCGTGTTTCCGCTGAGCGCTTCGCCCGAACGCATGATCGCATCCGACGCGAGCTGGATCAGCGTGAGCGGCGTGCGGATCTCGTGGTTGATGTTCGCGAAGAATCGGTCTCGCGCCGCCTTCGCTTCGACGAGCTGCTCGTTGGCCTCGGCGAGCTGTGCAGTACGTTCGACGACCTTGTCTTCGAGGGTCCGCTTGAACTGGAGCACCTCGGTGAACGAGATCGCGTTGTCGACGCTCATCCAGATCGTCGGCAGCACGTAGTCGACGAGCTCGATCAGTTCTTCTTCGTTCTGTTCTGGCGTGTGATGGCCGGTGAGCGTCCCGACTTCGACGCCGCGCGCCATGACCTGCCACTCCATGGCCTTACCCTCGAGTACCCCCGCTTGCGCGGCGCTCGTCTCGTGAAGCTCCTCGAA
>DASUFX010000150.1:0-3653 GCA_036274355.1 Kofleriaceae bacterium
CGCCCGCACCCTCGCCACGTTCTCGAATGCGGTCGCCCAGGTCTGGGCGCACGTGCTTCGCGCCGGCTCCGCGATCCGCGCCGGCGACAAATCGCGCGGTGAAGCAGCGACAGCCGCCGTCGAGCAAGGTGCCCTGGCCGCCGGCATGAAGCTCACGTCCGCCGCGGCGCGCTTCCGGCTTGCCGAGCTGCGCGGCGACGATTCACTTCTCGCCACCGCCTCCGCCGAGATGACGAAGCTGGGCATTCGTGTACCGCGAAAAATGACCGCACTGCTGTTCCCGATCGGCGAGCGCTGACACGCGAAGGGGACCTCATGCGCGTGCCGCTGCGCGCAACGTGACTTCAATGCACATCGATCGCGTTCACGTGATCGCCGTATCGCAATTCGTGCGCCCACGCGCGGTACGTCCGTTGCAAAGGGGGCCGCCGCGAATCAGCGCAAGAAGAGAGAGGAAGCAATGATCAGGAACGGAGTGATGGTGGTGGCGGCGGCGACGTTGATGGGCGGATGTTTTTCTCCGGGCAGCTCGGAAGAGAACACGTCGCAGATGGCCTTCGGACTCGGCGGCGGCGACTTTGCCGGCAACTCCGTCCGGATCTGCGGCCAGCGTCAGATGGCAGCCGACAGCAAGTACTTCTGCGATTCCGTGTTGCCAGGCGATAGCAGCTCGGTCGAGGTTCCGGGGCCGCACCCGATGGAAGAGTGCCCGTGCTTCGACTTCGCCTCAGACGGGACGCTCGTCGATCCGACGACACATGCCCCCGTCGTGATCAATGGCCTGTGTCCGTCCATCGACCTGCCGCACGCGCCGTGGCGGTTCGACTACACGATCTATACGCAGACGTCGTGTCATGGCTCGGTGCTCAACACGGCGGCGAACAACTTCACGTGCTTCGACTCGAAGGACCTCGCGTCGCAGGATCATCCCAACTCGTCGATCGAGCGTCTGTACCCGGGTGCCAACGACAATCACGTTCTCTGCACCACGGAGAACTCGTCGAAGACGTGGGAGTTCGAGAGCTGCGCGATCACGACGACCTCGGCGGACGAGCAAGCGTGCCGGACGCGCTACGATTGCGATTGCGCGCCGGTGAACAGCCACTGCGCGTGTGGCGGTCTCGTCGCCTCCGACCTCGAGCAGGGCTGCCACTTCGAAGCAGGCACGTGCGACATCCTCTGCAACAACTGAGGGCTCCGCGTTAGCATCGGCAGCGATGCCCGTTTGTGTCCGAGCAGTATGCGGCGCTCGAGCGCGATGGCGTCGCAGCGCTACATGTGTATCCAGTCACGGGCACGAATCAGCTCGGCGTCGACGAGCATCTGCCTGCGTAACAGCGATTGAGGTATGCTCGCGGCATGGCACCTCGACGACTTCTCGGATGCCTTCCCGCCGCGGCGCTGGCCGTGTGCATGTGGACAGGCTGCAAGAAAGATGCGGCACCCACCGGCCTCGACAAACGCTGCGAGCAGCTGGCCAAGGCGTGCGGCGACAAAGACAAGCACATCGAAAAGATCACAGGCGAGTGCAAGCAGGCTGCGCAGAAGCAGACCGAGAAGACTTGCATGGATAAAGCAATCGCCGCGTACGACTGCTACGAGAAAGAACTATGTGGCGGCGAGAAGGTGTGGGCGCTCGACGACTTCCGCGTCCTCGCCGATCGCCACAAGAAGTGCACCGCAGAACGCGATGCGCTCAAAGAGTGCACCGGCAAATAGCCGCCACGCACCGAGCACGAGCTAGCCCCGTACGCAAGCTTGCAAACGCGCCGCGCGTCGCGATCGACCGCGCTCGCTTTCGCGTGTATCCGAATGATGCGACGATGCACGAACCAACGTCGGGGAGGACTTCGCTTGGTTATCAACCATCGATTCCAGATCACATTGGCCGGTGTCGCGTGTGCGCTCGTCGCCTGGGTAGCTCCTGCTGCGGCGGACAGTTTCGACTGCCGCAAGAACGAGACGCAGGCCGAATGTCACGCGCGTCTGAAGTGCAAGGCGAACGAAGAGCTCGAGGACTGTCAGAAGCGACTGCGAGCCGCTGCCCAGTCACAAGGCAACGGTAACAACCAGGACGACGAGCGCAGCGGACGCGATCGTCAGAGCGACGAGCGTAGCGGACGCGACAACTCGGACCGCGATCGCGACGACCGTGGTGGCGATGACAACGGCCGGCGTGACCGCGGCGATCGCGGCGGTGATGACAACGGCCGGCGCGAGCGCGGCGGCGGTGGTGGCGGCGATCGCGGAAGCCGTCGTCGTGGCGGTGGCGGCGGTGGCGGCTTCGAGGCAAACAAGACGTTCGGTATCGGCCTCGAGCTCGGCGAGCCAACCGGCATCAACGGTAAGTACTTCTTCGGGCCCAAGATCGCGCTCGACTTTGGTCTCGGCTACATCTACCGGCATTACTACTACCGCCGCGGCGAGGGACTTCACGTCTACGGCGACGTCTTGTTCCACCCGGTGTCGCTCGTCCATGCCGACGCGTTCGAGTTGCCGCTCTACATTGGCGGCGGTCTGCGGTTCTGGGACTTCGACTACTGCATCGGCAATGACTGCGCCCACAGCGGCTCCGCGATCGGCATCCGCGTTCCGATCGGCATCTCGTTCGACTTCAATAACGTGCCGCTCGATTTCTTCCTGCAGGTCGTCCCGGTGATCGACTTCATTCGCGGCGACTACTACGACCAATATGGTGACCGAGAGCACTTCGGTGCCGACTTCTCGCTCGGCATTCGCTTCTGGTTCAAGTAGGCGGCGTGTAGGCTGACAGCTCCTGAAGAGCACAGCTCAGCGCCACCAGTCGGTTGCACTGGCTGTTTGCACTGAGGACAGCCGTCCCTCTGCGAGCCGCGCAAACGCCGAATTGCGCGAGCGAAATGTTGGTACGCATGATGTAGCTAGCAGACGGCATGCGCTCCTCGATGCTCCGCGCGCTGCTTCTCGCCAGCGCCCTGCTCGCCCCTGCCTGCGTCGCCGACGACGATCCCGCCTCGCCCGATGGACTCGATCCGTCGAGCGGTACTGGCTCGGATCGCGGCTCCGACAGCGGATCTGGATCCAACGAGACGCCACCCGGCCCCGTCGAGAAGGTTCTCGATCACGACTACCAGGTGCAGCAGACCGGCTACTGGTGCGGACCCGCTGCCACACGCGTCGTGCTGTCGGCGCGCATCTCGCCACCGAGCCAGCAGACGCTCGCGAACGAGCTCGGCACGACCGTGAACGGCACCGACTGGATCGGTCAGGTCACGGCGGTGCTCAACGACGACCTCGGCGGCAATTACTACAAGACCACCGAGATGCCGAACGATCCGCCGACGCAACCGCAACGCGACCGGCTGTGGAACGACGTCGTGCACAGCATCGACAACGACTTCGCGATCGTCGCGAACATCGTCGCACCGCCCGGCAATCAGCCGCCCGGCTATCCGAGCAACCAGACCATCTATCACTACTTCGCGGTCGTCGGTTACAACAGCGAGAAGCGCGAGGTCTACATCGCCGACTCGGCGAACTTCAGCGGCTACCAGCACTACTGGCTGACGCTCGACAAGCTCGCGACACTGATCCCGCCGAAGGGTTACTCGGCGCTCGACCCCGCGCAGTGAGCTAGTGCGCGGTTAGCGCGTGAAGTTCAGCGACAGCACGCC
>DASUFX010000151.1:0-8680 GCA_036274355.1 Kofleriaceae bacterium
GCGATCGCCGCCTTGCGCGCGCGAGCCAGATGACGACAAGCCACAGTGGCGCACTGGTTCCACTGCTCGCGCAGCCGCAGCCATCGTCGGCCGCAGCGAAGCAATACTCTCCGTTGCCAACGCCACGGCACTCGTAGCCGGCAGGACACGCGCTCGTGTCGAGCACGCAGCTGATCGTGCACACGCTCTCGCGACACGTGTCACTCGTGCACTGCGGATCCTGGTCGCACGCCGAGCCGAGCGCGCCAGGTGATGGCTCCGGATACCGACAACCATCGCTCGCGCACTCCATCGCCGCGGGGCAATCGGCGTCGCGCGCGCACGGTTGCGAGCAAAAGTAGAGCAACGGATCGTCGTGCGTCTGCAAGCACGAGCCCTCGCTGCAATGTCCGTCGTAGAAGCACGCATCACCGGTGTGGGCTGTACTCGGCGCGGTATCCGCGAGGTACGGATCGACGAGCGGTGCGCGCGCGACGTCGATGCGCGCATAGATCGCGTGATCGGAGCATGCGCCGTCGCCGCGACTCACGACCGCCGCGACCGCGTCGCTCGCCAGCAGCGCCGGTCCGCCCGAATCACCGCGGCACGGCTGCGACGGGCTTGGCATCGCGGTGAATTCCTCCGCCGTCACTTCCGAGATCTGCGCCATGCCTTCGCGCTTCCCGCCGGCATCGGCCGCCGTGCTCGCGGTCACGCCAAATCCGACCGCGCGAAACATGGTGCCGATCAGCGACGCATCGATCGTGCGCGTGTCGAGGACCAGCGGCGCGACCGGCGATTCGTCGCGAAACGTCACCATCGCAACGTCGTGAGCGAGGGTCGCCGGATCGAAATCGGGATGTGAGCGCGCATCGGCAATTTGCGCGAACGTCGCGTCGGCGAGCGAGCTTCCGAACGCGACACGCAACGAATGCGGGGCTCGGTTGATGAAGCAATGCGCCGCCGTGATCGCAGTGTGCGCTCCGATCACGCTCGCGGTGCACGCGACGATGTCACTGGTGTCGACGAGCGCGACCACCGCCGGATCGCCGGTGTCGACCGTGCCATTCGTGATCGCGTGGTCGCTGCGGCTCGCTTCGACCGTGCACGCGGTGAGCGCGCACAGAAGCAACAGCGTTCCGCGCATGTCACATCGTAACATCAATGAGTTATCGGTCTGGCTGCGGTCTCACCTACGCGGCCTTGTTGGCCTGCCGAAAACTCGGTACGCAGTGATCAACGTGGCTACTTCCGTACGCTCGAGGGTCAAGAACGCCGTCATGGACAAGCTTCCCGGCGTGCTGCGCCGCGGTCCACTGACGTCGAAGCGCGTCGCGCTCACGTTCGACGACGGTCCCGACGAGATGACGCTCCAGTACCTCGAGATGCTCGATGATCTCGGCGTACCCGCAACGTTCTTCGTGTGCGGCAAGCTCGCCGCCGAACACCCCGAGCTGATTCGCGAGTACCTGCGACGCGGTCATCAGGTTGCGAACCACGGCTACGACCACACGCGCTTCACGAAGCTGTCGCGCCGGGCGCTCCTCGACCAGCTCGATCGCACCGACCGCGTGATCGGCGGTCAGGTCAGCGGCCGCTCGTGGGTTCGTCCTCCACATGGCACGCTCGACGCGACCTCGCTGCTCGCGATGCGCACCGCCGGCTATGTCGTCGCATTGTGGTCGATCGATTCGTGCGACTACGACGTGCGCGACCCTGCGCTACTCGCCGAGAAGTGCAGCCCTGCGATTGTCGGTGCCGGCGATGTCCTGCTGTTCCACGAGGGCCAGCCGTGGACGCTCGAAGCACTGCCGCGGATCGTCGCCGCGCTCCACGGCAGTGGCCTCGAGTGCGTGACGATGCACGACCTGTTCGCCCGCTAGGGCTTGCGCGCGATGAAGTCGACGCTCGTGATCGCGAGCTGGTCACGCGTGTAGTGCGCAAACACCGGATCGACCGTGATTTGATCGAGCTGCGCGAGCCGCTGGGGTGACGCTCGCGATGTATCGATCTCGATCGTGAAGCCGGCGTGTCTCGCCATGTCGATGAACTCGATCGCGCGCAGCCGGTTCTGGTAGAGGAACTCGTTGTTCCACTTCGCCCAGTCCGCCTCGGAGTACTGCAGATAGTGGAGCTGATCGATCGTGCGATCGCTGTACGCGTAGTGATCGCCGCAGTTGACCGAGTGGAACATCACACCGCCCGGACGCAGAATTCGCATGGCCTCGGTGAAGCACGCTTCGATCACCGGTCGCGGCACGTGCTCGAGCACGCTGTTCGAGAACACGACGTCGACCGTCTCGGAAAGCAATGACGTCTCGGACGCGTCGGCCGGAGCGCGATAGTCGATCACCCCGCCGGTCGCGAACGTGAGTGACGCGCCGTTGGTCATCGCGGTGACGAGCGCGACTTGCTCGGCCTTCACTTCGTCTTCGGAGCGACGTGCCTCGCGCGCAACCAGTGCGACATGAGCCGCGAGTCGATCAGCAAGCAGGTAGACCATGTCTGATTTGATCAGCCGGTGCAGATCGAACGTGAAGACCTTCGCGACGCCGGCGAGATACAGACAGAACGGAAACGTCGGGTACCAGCCGGTTCCGATCTCGACGAGCGTCGCGCCCTCGACGGGAATCTGCGCCGCACGCAGATGTCCCATCATCAGTCGCCAGTCGTCGACCTTGATATCGCATTCGCGACCGAAGTCGCGCATGCCGCCCGCATAGCGCTGCAGCATGTAATGAAGGCGGTCGCCGCCGGGAACGTAGCCGAGCGCTTTTTGGATCGCGCCTTTGACTCGCCAGTCCATCTGGCGCGAATCATAGCGCCGCGAGCACCTCGGTCGCGGCTCGCTCACCTGCGTCGATCGCTCCTTCCATGTAGCCCGGCCACTGCGCAGCGCTCTCGGTGCCCGCGATGTGAAGGCGACCGTGACACTCGCGCCAGCGTGCGCCAGCGCTCAGTGCCCGTGGCGGCAATGCTGGAACACAACCCGCACTCCATGGATCGCTACCCCAGTCGACTTCGAGATAGTCGAGCGGAGGGTCTGCGCTAAACGGCGCAAACGCCGCGAGCGCTTCCCGCTTGCGATCCTCTGGCTCGCGCGTCGACCATCGCGCTGCCTCGGTGCCGACGACGAACGCGAGTAACACCGGCGGCTCGCCGGCGATCTCGACGGTCGCGCGCACCGCGCCGCGCGGGTGATAGCTCTCGCCGGAGTAGCCGCGATCACGCCACGCCGGCTTTGCGTAGGCAGCGAAGCATTTGACGACCCGACCAGAGAACGCCGCATTGACGTACGCCCGCGCCCCCGGCGGCAAATCGACCGCGAGCTTCTTCACGAGCGGCGGCGGAATCGCGAGCACGACGCGCTTGGCCCGATACGACTCCCGCGCGCGTACCGTCACGCCGTCCTCATCCTGCTCGATCGCGGTCACGGGTTCGCCGAGCTGCACGCGGTCACTCAGCCCCTCCGCGAGCCGCAGCGCAAGCCCCTGCGCGCCGCCGCTGAACCGGTACTCGTCCGTCGACTCCGGCCGAAACCCGCTAGTCGCGTTCATCGTAGTCAGGTAGTGCAGCAGCGACAGGCTCGACGGATCGGTCGCAAAGATCAGATCCGCATGCAGCGCGATCCGCTCCCGCGCGACAGAGTGCCGGATCTCGCGCGCGAACCATTGGCCGAGCGATTGATTGTCGAGCTCGCGATCGAGCTGCTTCATAAGCTTCTCGATGCGCCGCATCACGCGCCACTGACCGAACGCCGCGAGCAGGCCGCCGCGATCATCGACGAGCGCCTTGCCAGCACGATCATGGTGTTCGATCGCGACGCCGAGCTCACCCGCAAGTGCGGCGAGCTTCGGCTGCCCCGCGGTCATCCACTGCCCGCCGAGATCGACCGAGGCGCCGCCGACGGTGCCGGTGTGCAACCGGCCCCCGACTCGCTCCCGCGCCTCGAGCACGCGCACGGTGGCGCCGCCCGCGACGAGTCGAGTCGCGCACACCAGGCCCGAGAGACCGGCTCCGATCACGAGTACGTCTGTCACGGTAGAGGAGCTGGCTGCCGAGGCACGGTAGGGGGCTGGCTGGCGAGGCAGCGAGGCTCCGCCACCGATTCTAGTCGCCCGCCGAATCCAGGTTGACCTGGGCCCCGAATCTCTGCTAAATGAGCGCTCGTTTAATATGCCTCGGCTCAAGCAAGAGACCGCGAAGTCGATCCAGGAGAACGTCGAAGCGATCGCGCTCGACCTATTCGTACGCCGCGGCTTTGCGGCAACCACCACCCGCGAGATCGCCACGGCCGCCGGCTACACCGCTGGCGCCCTTTACGCGCACTACCCGAGCAAGGAGGCGCTGTTTGCCGCGGTCGTGGCGCGCTATCGCCGCAAGCTCGCCGATGACAACGTACTTGCCGATGCGTTGCGCCGCACGAGCTTCCCGCACGACATCCGCGAGCTCGCGCGCGCGATCAAGTCGCTCATCAAGGAGAACCGTGCGTACTGGATGCTCTGGTACATCGACGTGCTCGAGTTCGACAGCAAGCACTTCAAGTCGCAGCTCGCACCGAAGGCACTGATCGCGCAGCCCGAGGTGCGCACGCGTCTGCTGCAACTGCGTGGCAAGCGCGTACTGCGCATCGAGCCCGAGCTCGCGTTCACGATGGTGTACATGCACCTGTTCAACTACTTCTTGATCGAGACCGTGTTCGGCGGCGACGAGCACTATGGCATCTCGGAGGCGAAAGCCGTCGACACGATCGCCGACGTCTTTCTGCATGGCGTGCTCGCCAAGGAGGCCGCGTGACCGTCGTCGACTTTCTCGATCGCAGCGAAGAGGCGATGGCCGCGCAACTGTCGGACGCGCTCGCGAACGACACCGTGCTGCACATGGGCGCGCAGCTCTGGCGCATCGGACTTGCCGGCATCGCCGCGTTGCCACCCGCACTACGCAATCTCGCGCCTCCTCCCCTCGCGCGCGAGGCGCTCTTCGAGGTGCTGCGCGCCGGGTGGAGCGTTGCGGCGCGCAGCTTCGCGCTGTATCCGCTCGCGCAGCACATCGAGCGTACGCCGTTGCCCGCATTCGAGCCGACACCCGCACGCGTCGTGCACGTGACGAGCGATTACCAGCTCCACGCGATCGAAGGCACCGGCGAGCCAATCCTGATCGTGTCATCGATGATCAACCATTGGTACGTCCTCGATCTCGACGACAACCACTCGTTCCTCGCGATGCTGCGCACGCTCGGCCGCCCGATCTACGTGCTCGACTGGCTCGCCGCGAAACCCGCCGACGACCGCAGCTTCGGCGAGATCTGCGCCGGACCGATTCGCTCCGCGGTCGATCACATCTGCGCCGCGCACGACGTCGATGCGCTCTCGATCATGGGTTACTCGATGGGCGGTACGCTCGCGACGTGTTTCGCGGCGCGCTTTCCCGAGCGCATCGCGCGGCTCGCGACGCTCTGCGCACCGATCCGCTTCGACAACGCGGGCGCGTTCTCGCGCTGGCTCTCGGCGGATCTCGTCGACGTCAATCTGGTCGCCGCCGCCTGGGACCGCGTTCCGTCGCAGCTCGTACACATGCCGTTCTGGTACCTGCACCCGACCGTCAAGCTGCGCAAGCTCGTGCAGCTCGCGCGCAGCTTCGAGAAGCCGGGCTATCTCGATCACTTCCTGGCGACCGAGACGTGGAATCACGACAACGTCGACGTTCCGCGCGGTGTGTTTCGTTCATGGATCGGCGAGCTCTATCAGCGCAATGCGCTCCTCGCCGGCGAGGTCGTGATCGGCGGTCGCGCCGCTTCACTGGACGCGATTCGCTGTCCGAAGCTCGTTATCTCCGGCGCCTCCGACACGATCACCCCACCCGCTTCCGCCGAGGCTCTCCCCGGCGCTCGCATCTTACGGCTCGACGCTGGGCACGTTGGCGTGCTCACCTCGAGACGTGCGCTCGCCGCACAAGCCGCGGCCCTTTCGACCTGGCTAGGAGAACGTGCATGAAGACCGTCGACCAATATCTGGACAGCCTCAAAGCTCGCAACGTGCGCCTGTTCGTGCGCGGCCAGCTCGTCAAAGATCCGGTCGAGCATCCGCTCGTCGCACCGAGCGTGCGCACCGTCGCCGAGACCTACCGGCTCGCGCACGAGCCCGACACGCGCGAGCTGTTCACGGCGCACTCGCGGTTCATCGACGGCCCGGTCAATCGCTTCACCCATATCTTCGAAGCACCCGAGGACCTGACGAACAAGGTGCTCATGCAACGCACGCTGGGCCGCTACACCGGCACGTGCTTCCAGCGCTGCGTCGGCATGGATGCGCTCAACGCGCTCTACACGACCACGCACGCGATGGACGCGCGCGACGGCACGCAGTTCCACGCCCGCTTCGTCGAGTTCCTCCAGCATGTCCAGCGCGAGGACCTCGTGCTGTGCGGCGCGATGACCGATCCGAAAGGCGACCGCCGCAAGGCGCCGATCGAGCAGCCCGACATGTACCTGCGCATCGTCGCGCGCACACCGAATTCGATCGTCGTGCGCGGCGCCAAGATGCACCAGACCGGCGTCGTCAACTCGCACATGATCGTCGCGATGCCGGGCCGCGCGCTAACACCTGACGAGGCCGACTTCGCGGTCGCGTTCGCCATTCCCGTCGACGCCAAGGGCATCACGCTGGTCTACGGCCGTCAGCCGAGCGACGATCGCCGCGCCGGTTGCGATATCGATCAAGGCAACGCACGCTACGGCGGCCAGGAGGCGATCGTGCTGTTCGAGGACGTCGAGGTCCCGCTGGAGCACGTCTTCATGGCGGGCCAGACCGGCTGGGCCGCGCCGCTCGTCGACATGTTTGCGGGCTATCACCGCCAGAGCTACGGCGGCTGCAAGCCAGGCAACGGCGACGTCTTGATCGGCGCAGCTGCATTACTCGCCAAGCTCAATGGCGTCGAGAAGGTGCCGCACGTCCGCGACAAGCTCGTCGAGATGACGCACCTCAACGAGACCATGCACGCCGGCGGTCTCGCGTGCTCGAGCAAGTGCACACGCACACCGGCTGGCACCTACATGGTCGATCCGCTGCTCGCGAACGTGACGAAGCAAAACGTCACGCGCATGCCCTACGAGATGGCGCGCCTTGCCGAGGACATCGCCGGCGGCTTGCTCGTCACGCTCCCCGCCGCCGAGGACTTCGATCATCCGGAGGTCGGTCCGCTGCTGCGCAAGTACGTCCAAGGTGCGACCGGCAGCGACGAAGATCGTCGCCGCGTCCTGCGCCTCGTCGAGACGATGACGATCGGCGCGACCGCGGTCGCGTTCCGCACCGAGTCGATGCACGGCGCGGGCTCGCCGCAGGCGCAGCGCATGCGCATCGAGCGGCAAGGCGACTTCGAGGCGAAGATGGGCGACGCGAAGCGCATCGCCGGTCTGCGCCGCGACTAGCCCTCGCACGCTATGCACGGCCACTCGCCCCTCGCCGGCCTGCGCCGCGACTAGTCCCTCGCACGCTACGCGCGGCCACTCGCCCCTCGCCGGCCTGCGCCGCGACAGCCCCTTCGACCGACGGTTTGCCCGACGGCGGTGCTAGCGGCCCATCTTCTCGAGCGCCGCAGTCAGCTGGTTCGGCAGGATGCCGGCACTCCCGAGGCACTCGTTGATCCGCTTGCCCGCCTCGTTGAACCGCTTGATGTCGCCATCCGACATCTTGTGGGTCTCGGTGAACTTCGAGACTTCGGCCAGGACCTTATTTCCGCACGCTAGATCCTCTTGCCCACATTCGCAGGCGCGGTCGGCAAGCTGTTCGAAGTCCTTCGACGCGTCCTTGCAACCAACAAACATCAGGCAGGCCACGATGACGGAGAGAAAACGCATTGCCACCGTCTTATCTCAGCGCTCAGGTACTTCGCGGTTAGCGATCCGGACGCACTGGGTGTCTCGCGATCGCTGATCGCGATCGCTGATCGCGATCGACAGATGTCGCGCTTCGGCGATTGCATTTCCGAGACGCTCGACCGGGACCTTCAGGATCCCTTCGATCCGCTGTACGTGGTGTTTGCGGTGACGCAGGCCCGGCAGTCTCGCGTCAACCCATGGTGCCGACGAGCTACATAGGTAGGGTTCTGCGACGATCTGGTTAGTACGCCGTTATGACCGCGGTGTGATCAGAGAGCCGGACCATGTGCAGGGTCTCCTGCCACGATCCGGTTAGTACGCCGTCATGACGGCGGCCGCTTCGCACCGGCGCATATATGCAGGGTCTCTTGCCGCGATCCGGTTAGTACGTCGTTATGACGGCGGCCGCTGCAAGATCGGCGGGTACATGTGCAGTGCCTCTTGGCGCGATCGGGTTAGTACGGCGTTATGACGGCGCCGCGCAGTCGCTCTCTTCGGCTCGAGTGCGTTCAACATCGCGAGCGTACTAACGCTGTACTAACCAGATTGCGGTGGGACACCCTTCATGTATAGGGATCTGCTCCCGAGGCGCTGCTCCCGAGGCGCTGCGCCCGAGGCGCTCTCTCCCGAGGCGCTCTCTCCCGAGGCGCTCTCTCCCAAGCTCGTTGAGGACGCGTTGCGCTGAACCGCGGCGCTGACCTAGTCGCGCTGCGCCCAGAAGTTCGCCATGAACCGCGGCGCTGAACTAGTCGCGCTGCGCCCAGAAGTTCGCCATCACAGGCCACAGGCGATCGGCCGCCTTGCGCGACACGACCGCACCGACGT
>DASUFX010000152.1:0-3837 GCA_036274355.1 Kofleriaceae bacterium
GCGCGCGATCGACGACAGCCCGCCGAAAAACGCAGTCGCCGCACCCGAGCGGACGCGGCGAAAGATGGTGTCGCGATAGAAGCGAGTCCGTGACGGCGCAGCAGGCTGTGTAAGCGAATCAACCGAGGCGACTGCGCGGGCGCGGCGAATCACTGGACTGCTTGCAATGTTACCTTGACCGTGCGGCGTTTGCCTGTCTGCTTGTTGTCGACCTGCACGTCCACGACGTCGCCAACCTTGTGGGCGTCCATCGCCTTGAATAGATCGTTCTGCTTGTGAATCACGACGTTGTCGATGCCGACGATGACGTCCTGCGGGATCGCTCCGCCGCTGTCGGGATCGATCGCGACACCCTGCACGCCCGCGTTCGCGGCGGCACCATTGGGTGACACCTGGTAGACGATGACGCCGTCGATGCCGATGCGCGCGGCCTGCTGGTCGTTCGCGATGCTGATGCCGAGGCCGGGGCGCACGATCTTTCCGTGCTTGAGCAGCTGCGGAACGATCGCGTTGACCGTGTCGACGGGCACCGCGAAGCCGATGCCGGCGTTCGCGCCACTCGGCGAGTAGATCGCGGTGTTGATACCGATGAGCCGGCCCGAGCTGTCGAGCAGCGGACCGCCCGAGTTACCGGGGTTGATCGATGCGTCGGTCTGGATCACGTCGGTGATCGGCCGGCCCGACACGCTCTTGATCTCGCGGCCGAGGCCCGAGATCACGCCGGTCGTGAGCGTTTGATCGAGACCGAACGGGTTGCCGATCGCGAGCACGCTCATGCCGACCTTCAGCGTCGACGACTGGCCGACCGGCAGCGGCAACAGCTTCGTCGGTGGCGCGTCGATGTGGAGCACTGCGATGTCCTTGTCGGGCGCAGTGCCGATGATCGTCGCCGGATACGTCGAGCCGTCGTTGAGCGTGACGCTCGCGCGATCGCCGCCCTGCACGACGTGGAAGTTCGTCACGATGTGGCCCTGCTGATCCCACACGAAGCCGGAGCCCGTGCCTTGCGGGATCTCGGTCACGTCGAGCGTCATCAAGTTGCGCCGCGACGCGAGGCTCGTGACGTGAACGACCGAGCGCGAGAATTTCTCGAACACGTCGATCGTCGCCTGTTCGCTAGCGCCGAGCTTGTCATCGGGCCGCTGCGCGATCGGCTTTGGCTCGTAGTTGACGACTTGCGTGGTCTGTCGTCGCTGCTGGATGACGGTGAACACCAGCGCGCCGGCAACGACCAGCAATAGCAACGCGAGTACCTTGGTGAGGGCAGACTCGCGATACGGCGGATGAGGCTCTCGAGTCACGGGATAGACCGATTGTGACATGGCACCTGCCGGGTCAGCACACTCGGCATACCGGGAGCCGTGGTCCGATATTCCCGTGGCACTCCGTGCCACTTCGGCACGCGCCTAGTGGTGCGCCGCCAAAAAGTGCTCGGCTTCGAGCGCTGCCATGCAGCCGGTGCCAGCCGCGGTGATCGCCTGACGGTACTTCTTGTCCTGAACGTCGCCTGCGGCGAACACGCCCGGCACGCTCGTGTGCGTAGTGCCCGGCGTGGTCAGGACGTAGCCCTGCTCGTCGCACTTCACCTGGCCGCCGAGGAACGCGGTGTTGGGCACGTGGCCGATCGCGAAGAACAGACCGGCAGCCGGAATCGACCGCTCCTGGCTCGTCTTCAGATCGTGCACCTTCACGAGCTCGACGCTGTTGCCGCCTTCGACCGCGACGACCTTGTGGGAGAGCAGGAACTCGATCTTGTCGTTCTTCTTTGCGCGGTCCTGCATGATCGCCGACGCGCGCAGCTCGTCGCGGCGGTGCACGATGTAGACCTTCGACGCGAACTTGGTCAGGAAGTTTGCCTCTTCCATCGCCGAGTCGCCGCCGCCGACCACGAACAGCGGCTTTTGGCGGAACATCGGCAACGCGCCATCGCACACCGCGCACGCCGAGACGCCGCGCTGCCACAGCTCGCCATCGCGCGTGCCCGGAACGTCGTCGCGCTTCGCGGTCGCACCGGTCGCGATGATGATCGTCTTCGCTTCGCCCTTCTGCTCGTCCGTCTCGTACTTGAACGGGCGCGACGACAGATCGAGCTTGGTCACCGTCTCGGTGAAGATGCGCGTACCGAACCGCGCCGATTGCGCGCGAAACCGCTCGCACAGCTCGGGGCCCATGATCCCGTCCGGGAAGCCCGGAAAGTTCTCGACGTCGGTGGTCGTCGTGAGCTGACCGCCGGCAGCGATCCCGCCTGCCAGGAAGCCTTCGAACAGCACAGGACTGAGGTTCGCTCGCGCAGCGTAAATGGCAGCTGTATGCGCTGCGGGCCCGCTTCCGATGATGACGACGTTCTCGGCCATGCGCCTGTGTACCAGCGTTTTTTCGCCGAGGACAGTGGTCCCGCACCGCACTGGTGTGGATCATGGGGCCCCCCATGTCACTGGCCAGCCTCGACCAGCTCGACCGCTCGCACCGGCGTCACGACGATGTGATGACGCAGCTGCTCGATGCGGCACGACGCCTCGCGGCAGGCCGCCCGCACGACACCGATGTGAACGTGGTCCGCGATGCGGTTGCGTACTTCGAGCGCGCGGTCACCCGGCACTTTCTCGACGAGGAAGGCTCGGTGTTTCCCCGGCTGTCGACGCGCCGTCCCGAGCTGGCCGAAGCGCTAGCTAGTCTTTCGGCGGAGCACCCCGCGCAGATCGCATTGCAAAACGCAGTCGCAGAATGCGTGAAGCAGCTCGATGACGAATCACGACCGGGTGCCGGCAAGGCGCTGCTCGAGATCGCCGAGAAGCTCGCCGACCAGCATCGCAAGCACATCGAGCGCGAGGACGAGATCTTTCGCACCGCACATGAAGCGCTGACCGAGCAGGACGACACCGACATCGTTGCCGAGATGGAGACGCGCCGCGATCGCGACAGCGAAGACAGCGGCCGCATCCGAGCCGGTGGTGGTGGTGGTGGCGGCGGCGGTGGCCGAGGTCGTGGCGGTGGCGGTGGCGGCGGTGGCGGCCAGAAACCGGCTGCAGCCGCGAAGCCGGCGAGCAAGCCCGCGAAGAAGACCGTCGCGAAAGCGAAGCCGGCCGCGAAGAGCGCGAAGACGACGAAGCAAGCGGCAAAGACCGCGCGCTCGGCGAGCAAGCCCAAGACGAGCGCAAAGAAGTCTGCGAAGCCGGCGAAGAAGTCAGCGAAGAAAAAGCGCTGAGCGGTCGTCGTAGTATCGAAGAGCGGATCGACACTCGGCATGGAATCGCGTGAGCTGCGTTCCGATCCGACCGATACGCTCGAGCTTCTCGAGGATCTGGAGCTGGACATGCGTGTAGACCACACGTGGCTTCAGTGGTTTCGGTGGAGGCGGCGCGATCGGACCGCTCCAGTCACTCGCCCGCAACCGAGATTGCATCGCAACGAGGTTAGCCTCGATGTCGCGGAGCTGATCGCCAAGCCGAAATGCGAGCAATGTCCATCGAACTTCGTGGCGCCACAGCTCGTCGGCGTCTTCGTGGGTCACTTCGCCTCTCTGAGTTGGAGGTCGTGCAGCGCGACGGTCGCCGTGAGTGTGGTCAGACGACCGTCGATTGCATCGAGACGCGCTTCGATGCGCGCGGAGCGCGCCTTGGCCCGTTCTTCGCTCTCGTCAAACTTGCTGTGCACGCGCGCGAAACCATCCGACTGTTTTTCAGCCTGCTGGTCGGCAAACCGATCGCTCGCCGCAAGCCTCGTTTCGAGTCGGTCGAGCCGCGCATCGAGCGCATCCATTCGCCCCGAGACGTTCGCGTCGAGCTTGACGACCAGGTCCCTGGTTGCGTCGTTCGACTTCTTCATGTCGAAGATGTA
>DASUFX010000153.1:0-17417 GCA_036274355.1 Kofleriaceae bacterium
CGCGCCATCGCCACGATGTTGAGGTTCGCCTTACCGACAGCCGGTTCGAAGTACTTCCCGGCGCGGCCGCTGAGGTAGAGAACATCGCCCTTGGTATTGCAGAGCACGCCGAGCGGCGCGAACCGTTGCACGAGCAACCGATCGACCAACGTCTGCACGTTGGGCGTGACCTGCTTGGCCTGCGGAGGTGCGTCCTCGCGCTCTCCGCGCGCCGGTTCACCGCGACCAAACGTCGTGAACTGCAGATCCATCGGCATCGCGCCGACGGTCTGATCAAGCCGCTTGTACAGCCGCGTCCGGCCGTCGAGCGGCGCGAACATGTTGCTAAACGACCCGACGGTCTCGGCGGTCCCGAGGAAGAGCACGCCACCGGGATTCAGACAGTAGTGGAACAGCGGGATCAGCTTACGTTGGACTTCCGCCGACAGGTAGATCAACAAATTCCGGCACGCGACGATGTCCACCTTCGTGAACGGCGGATCCATGATCACGTTCTGCGGCGCAAACACGACGGACTCGCGGATGTCCTTGCTCACGCGATAACCGCGATCCTCCCGGACGAAGAACCGCCGCAGCCGTTCGGGCGATACGTCGGCCGCGACGTTCTCGGGATACAACCCGACGCGCGCTTTTTCGATCGCCTCGCGATCGAGGTCGGTCGCGAAGATCTGGACCGCGATGTTCTTGTGCGGGCGGATCGTCTCGATCGCTTCCTTGAACAGGATCGCGAGCGAGTACGCCTCCTCGCCCGTCGAGCAACCGGCGACCCACGCGCGCAGAAGACCCGTCGACGCGCGCGCATTCACGAGTGTGGGCAAGACCTCCTGACGCAGCCGCTCCCATTCGCCCGGATCTCTGAAAAAACTCGTGACCCCGATCAGGAGCTCCTCGAACAACAGTTCGAGCTCGCGGCTGTTCTCGCGCACGTAGCGCAGGTAGTCGCTAAAGCTGCGGATCTGGTGAAGACGCCATCCGGCGCTCGATGCGCCGATAGATCGTGCTTCGCTTGTAAACCGTGAAGTCGTTGCCCGAATACTCGCGCAGCAGCACGCAAATCTTTTCGACCGCACTTTGCGCGTCGGTGACCCGCATCTCGTCGTGGCTGCTGATGAACGGGGCGTGGTCTCGGTACGACAAGATTCGCGCGGGCAGCTCCTCGACCGCCGCGACCACGTCAGCCAGGCCCGCGTCGATCGCGCTGCGGGGCATGCTGTCGAACTTCGCCGAGTCCGGCGATTGGACAAACGTCGCACCAGCCGCCTCTTTCACGGCGCGCAGACCGAGCGTGCCGTCGGTACCCATGCCCGATAAGATGACGCCGATGCTGCGCTCGCCTTGATCCTGAGCGAGCGAGCGAAAGAAGAAGTCGATTGGCAAGACGCGACCGCGCGCGGACGCCTGCGGTAGCAGGTGAAGCGAACCATGCAGCAGCGACATGTCCTTGCCCGGCGGAATCACGTAGACATGCTCGGGCTGTACCGGCGTGCCGTCACCAGCCTCGATCACCTGGAGCTGGGTGACCCGCTGCAACAGCTCGACGAGCATTCCTTTATATTGCGGGTCGAGATGCTGGACAATCACGAAGGCGGCGCCGGCCTGGCGCGGCACGCGCGCGAGGAACACCTCGAGCGCTTCGAGGCCACCCGCGGACGCACCGATGCCGATGATCGGAAAGCTCGCCGCGTGCTGATGCTCGTGCCCGGACGTCGGCAGCGACGGATTCTCGACCGGCAAGACCGAGGCCGCAGAGAGCGTCCGCGCCTTGCCGTTCTTGGGCTTGCCGTTCTTGGGCTTGCCCTTGCTCGTCGGCTTCGTCTTCTTGGTTGCCATCGGCATGGGATGCGTAACACAGGCACGTTGCAGGCGCAGTGCACCCTTCCGATCTCTCAGCGTCTCCGCACGAGGGCACACGCGAGGCCCGAGAGCTCGTGTGCCGCATGGCTCCCACTCGACGCGACGAGCAGCTCGCCGGCGAGCATGCGGCGTGGCTCCTTCGTGAAGTTACAGACCAACGCGAGGTCATCACGGTGCACAGTCAAGAGGCCGCCGTGCTCCTCGACGCGCGTCGCCTCGGGTGACGGATCGCGAAGCGCCGGGTGAGCACGCCGCGCCGCGATCAACGTGCGGTACCAGGCGAGCATCTGCGCGTGCTCACCCTCGCCACGTTCGCGCCAGCGCAACACCGAGGCGTCGCGCGTGGAAGGCGCCTCGGGGTCCGGTGGCGTCACGCCGTCGTGGCGGTGTTCTTTGCGCCGTCCTTCGCGCACGGCCCGCCGCAGCTGTTCGGACTCCAGCTGGGCGAAGTAGAGAAACGGCGTCGAGGCCGCCCATTCCTCGCCCTGGAACAGCATCGGCACGAACGGCGACGTCAGCAGCAGCGCCGCTGCGAGCTGGGCGCGCTTGAAACCGGCGAGCTGGTGGAGACGTTCGCCGCGGGGACGATTACCAACCTGGTCGTGCGACTGCACGTACGCGACGAGTCGATCGCGTGACAGCGCGCCGAACGGCCGGCCGTGACGCTCGCCGCGAAACTTCGAGAACCCGCCGTCGAGCGCATAGCCATGTTCGAGCACCGTGCCGAGCTTGCCGACGAAGTCGACGTAGTAGCTGTCGTGCTCGCCGGTGACGAGCGCGTGCACGGCGTGGTGAAAGTCGTCGTTCCAGTGCGCGTCGAGTCCCCACTCGATCAACACCTTCGGATCGTGATGGTCGTACTCGCCGATCAGCACGAACCGGCGATCGAGATCGCGCTCTAGCACGCGCACCTCGTCGACGAGCTGCTCGACAAAGTGATGCTCGCTATCGTCGTAAAGCGCGTGCAGCGCATCGAGCCGCAGGCCATCGGCGCCGAAGTCACGCAGCCATGCGATCGCGCTGTCGATCAAGAACCGCCGCACCTCGTCGCTGCCGACGTCATCGAGGTTGATCGCATCACCCCACGGCGTGATGTGGTGGCTCGTCTTGTAGGGCGCGATGCCGGCGAGGTACGCGCCCTCGGGTCCGAAGTGGTTGTGAACGACATCGATGATCACCGCGAGCCCGCGCGCGTGACATTCGGCGATCAAATCGCGCAGCCCGGGCGGCCCGCCATACGGAGTGTGCGCCGCATACAGATCGACGCCGTCGTAGCCCCAACCATGCACGCCTGGGAACTGCGCGATCGGCATCAGCTCGACGTGCGTGACGCCGAGCTCGACAAGGTCGTCGAGGTGCTCGACTGCGGAGCTGAACGTACCGGCCTGCGTGAACGTACCGACATGCAGCTCGTAGATGACGGCGTCGCGCAGGGACACGTACGGCGCAGGCCCGGGCGCACCGAGCGTCGCCGTGTCGAGCCAGCACGATGGCCCGTGCACGCCCTGTGGCTGAAACGTCGAGCGCGGATCGGGCCGCGGCGGTCCGCCATCGATCCGGATCCAGTACAAGTCGCCTTCGTGCAGCCTCGGTCCACGCCACCAACCGTGCGACTCGCGCGCGGCGGTCTGCTCCTCGGCTCCGACGACGACATCGACGCGATGGGCGTCGGGGGCCCAGACGCGAAGCGACCGGTTCATGGCTCGGTGCGATGCCATCCGTGTGCCGCTGAGCCGGCGGATTGCGCAGCACAAACCGTGCGATGGCGCCGCAGACTCTGCGCGGTACGAGCGTTTCGCAGGCACGAGAAAGGTCGTACCGGTGCCGATCACCCAGGACTGTTGAAGTCACAAGTGGATATCGCTTGTGAGCTGGCTTTATATTCTTGCTGCAATGGAAACGGTGGGTGGTCGTTACGCCCTAGACGGTCGGCTCGGTGAAGGAGGGATGGGACACGTCTATCGCGCAAGGCATATCCAGCTCGGCAAAGCGTTCGCGCTGAAGATCATCTCGCCGGCGTTCGCTGCCGATAACGCTGCGCGCGTGCGCTTCAATCAAGAAGCGAAGCTCGCGAGCGAAATCTCGCATCCGAACATCGTCTCCGTCGTCGACTTCGGCGAGGACCCACAGTTTGGCGCGTACATGGTGATGGAGCTCGTCGAGGGCGAGCCGCTCATCGCGCCCGGTGTGCTGCCGATGTCGGTCAAGCGCGCGATCGACGTGCTCGGCCAGGTGGCGGACGCGCTCGATCACATTCACAAACGCGGCATCGTGCACGGCGACGTCAAAGCCGAGAACATCATGCTCACCGCCGAGACGACGTCGCAGTCGGGCGGTGCGCGCCGCCGCCGCATCGTGCGCTTGCTCGACTTCGGACTCGCGCGCCGTCCCGATCACGCCGAGGAGGAAGGTCTGAGCGGCAGCCCGCATTACCTCGCTCCCGAGCGCGCAGCGGGCGGTCCCGCATCGGTCTCGTCGGACGTGTACGCGCTCGGCGTGCTCGCTTATCTGCTGCTCACCGGCACGCTGCCCTACGAAGGCGGTGTCGTCGAAGTGTTGATGGCGCAGATCAACAACACGCCGGAGCCGATTTCGGTGCGTCGCCGCGAAGAAGTCGACCCGGCGCTCGAGAGCTTGATCCTGCGCGCGATGGCGAAGGATCCGGCGCAACGTCACGGCAGTGCCGCGGCGTTCCGCTACGAGCTCAACACGGTGATGGACATGCTCGACATGGGCCGTCGCCGTCCGCGCGGTAGTGGCGCGATTCCGCCCGAGAACGCGCGCGAAACCTCGATCACGCAGGCATTCGATCGCTCACGCATTCCGCAAGCAATTCTCTCCGTCGAGGGCTTGTTCGTCGCGACGAACCGCGCGTTCAACAAGCTCGTCAACCAGGACGAGAAGGGATGCGACGGCCTCATTCTCTCCGACACCACGCTGTCGACGTTCGTGCCCGGCCTCATGCGCGCGCTGCGCACGGTGCACGTCGACGGCAAGCCGGTCGAGCGCCGCGCGAAAGTGTTCCGCGGCAACGATCGCCCGCCGTACGAGCTATCGATTTGGCTGTCGCCGCTGCCGATTCCCGGCCAAGAAATTCACATGCTCGTGCGCGTCGAAGAGGTCGATCCGCGCCGCGAGCACGACCGCTAGTCGCGATACGATAAGGCGTGCGAGGCGTCGTGGCCGTACCGTGGCTCGCTCTGTCGGCGTGCTCGTTCCAGCACGGCGTCAGCGTGGGCGATGCGTCGCCGCCCGACACGCAACGTAGCGACGCCGACATCGACGCGCCGAACGAGGGCCTGGTCTCGCGCAACCTGGTCGCACGTTACTTCATCGACGAAGCCGCAGCGGGGCAGTCGCCAACGCAGCTTACCGATGCGGCCGCGAATCCGTTCCCCCTCGCGATGACGTACACGGGCACGCTGTCGTTCACCGAGGTCGCGACCCAGCGCGGGCTGCACTGGACGACACCGGGCGACCTCGGCCGCGCGTCGGCGCCGATCGACAACACGAAGATCACGATGGCGCTCGCCGGCGCCAAGCGATGGACGTACGAGCTTGTCGTCGACCTTCGCAACGCGACGTCCGGCGAGTGCCGCCTGATCTCGATCGGCAATGGCACTGCGACCTATGGCGACGCGGCGCTGATCACCAGCGACCTCACGACGCTGCGCCTCCACGTCGACGCGACGTATGCACATTGGAACGTCACGTTCGGTTCGGGCCGTGTCGTATTGCACGCCGTCGTCGACACCACGCTCGCGACCTCCACGAGCCGCTACCAGCTGTTCGTCAACGGCACACAGGCGCTGCGCATCGCGGGCACCGTGCCCGTGCAAGACGCCGGCCTCGTGATTCCGGCCAACGACTATCTCGCGATCGGCAACGTCGAAGGCGCAGGCCGCTCGCCCGGCGGCGACGTCTACTACGCCGCGATCTACTCCGACGCGCTCACGCCCGCCGAGATCACGGCGAACACGGCGCGCCTCCTGGCCAACGACGACCACTGACGGCGGAAGCGTTGCGTGCGCGGAATGTCGATCCGGACTACTTCGGCTCGACGACTTCGAGCGTGCCCGGGCACTCGAGCGCACCGAGGAACGCGACCAGGTCGGCGCGCTCGGCATCGCTGAGCCCACGGTCCGCGAGGGCGGGGTTCAGATTCTTGTTCTTCACGCCGCCCGTCGACATGATCTTCACCGCGTCCTCGAGCTTGGCGACCGAGCCATCGTGGAAGTACGGCGCGCTCTTCGTCACGTTGCGCAGGCTCGGCGGCTTGAACGCTGCCCAGTCCTTCGGATCGTTCGTGACCTTCATGCGGCCGATATCGACCTTGTCCTCGGCGACACCCGTGCCGATGCCGGCGTTGAAGTAGATGCCACCGTCGACGCCCATGGCGGTCGAGAAGTACGGCGGTGCGTGGCACGTGATGCACGCGCCCTTGCCCGCAAACACGTCGAGGCCGCGCTGCTGCTGCTCGTTCAGCGCCGCTTTGTCACCTGCGGCGAACTTGTCGTACGCGGTGTCCTTGCAGACGAGCGTACGCATGTACTCCGCGAGCGCCTGCGCGACCTGCTCGCCTTTGATCGGCTCCTTGTCGTACGCGTCCGCGAACAGCTTCTTGTAGCTGGGCAGTGCGGCGAGCTCGGCGGCCTTCTTGTCGAGGTTGTCTTTGCCCGCGTTCATGTTCGGACCGCCCCACGCGCCCTTCACGTTGTCCTCGAGCGTCGGCGCACGACCATCCCAGTAGAACGCGTTCTTCCAGTAGCCGACGTTCCAGATCACCGGCGAGTGACGCGTCAGCGGCTTGTCGCCCGAGCCGATCGCGAGCGGATCGTGACCGCCGTTGCCATCCTCGTTCATGTGGCACGAGTAGCAGGCGCGATCGCTGGCGCCCGACAACCGCTTGTCGAAGAACAGCTGGTGACCGAGCGCGACCTTCGCGTCGCGCTTCGGATCGGCGGGCAACTCCAGCGCTGCCATCTGCGGCAACACGCCTTGCGATGCGCGCGGCATCTTGACCTCTTCGGCGGCCGAGCCACTGCCCTGCTCCGTCGTCGGCTTGGTTTCCTTCTTCTTGCAGCCAGTGATTGCAACGATCGCCAGCGCACCCGCGAGGAGTTTCATGATGGTCACTTCTTGTTGAGGTTTTCGAGACACGCGAGCAACGGCTCGCACTGCGTCTCTTCACGTTGGCAGACCTCGAGCACGCGTACCTGGCGCGACGAGTACTGCGGCTTCTCGCATGACTTGATGAATTCGTCGGTGTTCTTGCGCAGCACGTCCGGCGCCGTGTTCGCGTCGAAGTCCTTCTGCTTCACCTTGCCGGCGGCGAGCTCGCGCTTCGCGTCCTCGACCGCGCACTGCGTGATCTTCGGGCCGAGCGTCTCGCACGCGCCATCGCGGCGCTTCTCGAGCTCGGTACGCGTATCGGCCGGACCGACCGGCGCGCTACTGCCGCTACCTGCCCCGCTGCCCTCATTGGCGATCGGCGTCGATCCCTTGTGCCCGCACGCGGCGAGCGCGACCACGAAAATCAGGTTCTTCATCATCAGCGAGACACGTCCTTGGCCGAGCTGTTTCATTTGGCGAGCGCCTCGCCTTCGGTGCCTTCGTCGTCGAGCTGGATCAAGCACTGCTTCTCGAGCTCGGCCACCGAGCCGGCACGTGCGAGGCACGGCACGGTCTTGTCCGGATCCTTGGCGCAATCCTTCATCACCATCGCGGTGTTGTCGGCGACCGCTTCGTCGACGCGCTTCGGCTCTTTGACCTGCGCCTCGCCGCGATACATCTGCTCGACCCGCGCCTTCACATCGTCGCAGGTCTTCGCATTCGCGACCGGCGGTGCGCTGCCAAGGCCGCTGCCGCCGCTACCGGTTCCGGTGCCGTGCGTGCTCGAGCACGCGCCGAGCGCGATGGCCAAGGCCCACACCTTCATCGCGCGGAGCCTAACGCGGTCTGTTAGCTCGGTCCAACGACTACGCGAAAGCCTTCGATCTCCCACGGCGGGCGCGCAATTCGCGGCCGATCGGTCAGATCGAGGTGCATCGGCGTGATGCTGTTGTCGCCACGCGAGACACAGACGCAGTCGGTGCCTTCGACGTGGTCGTGTCCCGCAGGACCGCCGCCCACCCAGTAATACGAGCGACCGCGCGGATCCTTACGCTCGTCGACGTCATCCTCGTAGAGCCGGCGCCCGAGCGTCGTCCACTGATAGTTCTGGCTGCCCGTGCCGGGCATGTTCACGTTGAGGACCGTGCCCGACGGAATCGGCTCGTTGATCGCGGCGCGCACGACGCGTGCGGCGAAGTCGACCGCGTGATCCACGTCCTTCGCACGCGGTGCGAGCGAGCACGCGATCCCAGCCGCACCACGCAGCGCACCTTCGACGGCAGCGGCGACGGTGCCCGAGTAGAAGACGTCGCTGCCGAGGTTGTAGCCGTCGTTGATGCCCGACACGACGACCGCAGGTTTGCGATCGCAAAGCTTCAACACTCCGAGGTACACGCAGTCGACCGGCGTGCCCGACAGCGAATAGCGGCGCGGCTTGACCTCGGTGAGCCGCAGCGGCTTGTGCAGCGTGATCGCATGCGAGGCCGCGGACCGCTGGCGCTCGGGCGCCACCACGATCACGTCCGCGAACTCCTCGATGCGCTGCGCGAGCGCTTCGAGGTGCGGCGAGTGAACGCCGTCGTCGTTGGAACAGAGCACGAGTGGACGCGGCATGCCGGACAGTGAAAGTGCCGCGGAGATCGCGGCGGGAAAAGGTGGACGGCTGGGGGAGCCGTCCGTCCCGGTCGAGGCGACAGGATTTGAACCTGCGACCCCCAGACCCCCAGTCTGGTGCGCTACCAGGCTGCGCTACGCCTCGGGTGGGAAGCAGTTCTTAGTAGAACGACGCCGCTCCGTCAACGGCATCGACTACTTCACTAGTTACGGCGCGCTCGATCAGACGGGCGGCAAGCCGTTGAGAATGTTTTTCAAAACCTGCGAGGGTTTGAACGTCAGCACGCGGCGAGCCGGGATCAGGATCGGCACGGCGCGCTGCGGGTCGCGCCCCATCCGGTCCTTCTTGTCGCGCACGACGAAGTTACCGAAACCCGAGATCTTGATCTTCTCGCCTCGCTCGAGCGTCTCCTTGACGACGTTGAAGACGGTCTCGACGATTTCCGCGGCCTCTTTCTTCGAGAAACCGCCTACTTTTTCGTAGACCGACTCGATGATGTCCGCCTTGGTCATTCGCGCCATAGGGTCACAGTAACACACTCCCGGCGCGAAAAGCCAATCAAGCCAGGTGCTTCAGCATCTGCATGCCCCCACAGAGCGAGCAAAACGAGGTGAACGCCTCGAAGACGGCGTCGGGAGGGGCGTCCGGGAAGCGGAATCGGGCCATCACGCTGGGCGGGTCAAAACACTCGGTCGCCCCGCACTTGTGGCACGGCGAGATCGCCCAATCCTCGCGCTCGGCCAGGTACTCGTCCGTCACGTGCAGCGGGTGCGGCATGCCATGGACCGAGATCACCTTGAGCCGATCGCCCTTCTTCACCGACTGGAGCGTGTGGGGCTGGTTCAGCAGCTCACCGATATACACGTGGCGGCTCGGCTCGATGGTGCTTGGTGGCCGGCCCGCGGTCTCGGGGGCCTCGATCGCGCTTGGATGCAGCAGCTGACGCGTTGGTGCGCGCGCCACGCGCTGGATTCGCACCCAGCACAGCTCGGGACCGCGGCGTGTGCGGCGCGGATCGCCGTCGTGCACGAGCACCTGAGCGTCGTCGGGAAATTGCGGATGAAACTTCCCCTCGAGCAGAGGATCCGTTCGCCACGGCGCCTCGGCGTCCGGCTGCGGTCCATAGTGATCGAGCCACGGCGGTCGCGCCGGCAGCTTGCGCTCGGCGACCTCGTGCGCACCGAGCTCGCGGACTTCGATGCCCGCGAGCCGCACCGTGCGGGATGGCATCGTCGCAACGTTCGGATCGCTCGCGAGTCCGCCCTTCGCACTCGGCCCGGCGTGCTGGTCGAGATAGACGAACGCGAGGATCGGTTCGTCCGGCAAACGGTCGATCCACACCCAGCGACCGAACGGAACGCTCACGCGGCCATCTTACCGAGAGTCGCGCTCGGAAAAATAGTCCGACTATTCTTGGCGGGCCCTACCGGCGCTGGGCCGGCAGGTTCTCGACGAGCCGGCCGACGATCGTCTCGTGCGCCTTGTCGACCTCGGCATCGGTCAGCGTGCGCTCGGGCGACCGGTACGCGATCGACCACAGCATGCTCTTGTGTCCCGCCGGCAGCTTGGCGTCGCGGTAGTCCTCGAGCAGGCGCACGCGCGACACGAGCGGTTCGTTCGCGGCCTCGATGACATCGACGACGCGTGCCGCCAAGATGTCCTCCGCGAGCAGCAGCGACACGTCACGCTCGGAGCCGGGGAAGCGCGGAATCGTCCGCATCTGCGCCGGCTGCGCGAGCGGCAGCTTGTCGAGCTCGACCTCGAACGCGAATGCGGGCCCGGTGACACCGAGCTTCTCGCGCGTATCGGGGTGCACCTCGCCGAACCAGCCGACGACCAGCTTGCCGTCGTGCAGCTCTGCGACCAGCTCGCCGGCGACGCCGGGATGCAGGTACGAGACGTTCGAGACCGGATTCGCACGCACGCGCACCTCGCCGGCGACCGCGCGGATCGCCTCGAGCGCGAGCGCCTTGGCATCGAACGCGTCCCACGGCGCGCCGTCGCCGATCTGGCCCGGCCGATTGCCCGCGAGCACGCCCGCAGCCCAGGTGGGCTCGTCGGCCAGCTCGTGCATCGCGCCTTCGGTGACGCGCTCACCGCGCCGCAGGAACACGCTACCGACCTCGAACAGCGCCACGTCGCCACGTCCGAAGCTCTGGTTGCGCGCGATCGCGGCGATCAGGTTCGGCAGCAGCGACGTGCGCATCGCGGCCTGGTCGATGCTCATCGGGTTGCGAATGATGATCGGCTGCGCACGGCGATCCGTCGCCGCCAGGCCGAGCGCGTCGACGCGCGCGACCGACTGGAAGCCGTACGTGATCGCTTCGGCGGCGCCGGCTGCAGCAAGCGCGCGCCGTGCCACGTCTGCGCGATTCGCTTCACGCGTCTGCGGCGCCTGGCGCATCACCGGCAGCGTCGACGGCACCTGCTCGTAGCCGGTGACGCGCAGGATCTCTTCGATCACGTCGACCTCGCGCACGACGTCGCTGCGCGGCGACGGTGGCGTCACCGTGAGCTCGCTCTGTGTCGATTGCACGGTGAACCCGAGGCGCTCGAGCGCATCGCGACACGCGGTCTCGGTGAGCGGCACGCCGGTGAGCATCTGCACGCGTGGCAGGCGCGTCGGGATAGGTGCAATCTCGCGTTTTCCCGGATACGCGTCGACCGCGTCGCCGATGACTTTGCCGCCACCGACCATGCAGAGCAGGCGCGTCGCACGTGCGGACGCGAAGCCGGCGAGCTCGGGATCGACGCCGCGCTCGAAGCGATGCGACGCTTCCGAGTGCAGGCCAAGCCGGCGCGCGGTTTTGCGCACCGACAGCGGGCGGAAGCTCGCCGACTCGAGCAGCACGCGCGTCGTGCCGTCGGTGACTTCGGTATCGGCACCGCCCATCACGCCGGCGAGCGCGATGCCGCGATCACCGTCGCGGATCATCAGGTCCCCTTTGACGAGCGTGCGCTGCTGGTTATCGAGCGTGGTGAACTTCTCGCCATCGGCCGCCGGCGACACGCCGACGATGCCGGTCGTCAGCTTCGCGGCATCGAACGCGTGCAGCGGCTGGCCGAGCTCGAACATGATGTAGTTCGTGACGTCGACGAGGTTCGAGATCGGGCGCACGCCGACGGCGCGGAGCCGTTGCGCGATCCGCCGCGGCGACGGCTTCACGGTCAGGCCATCGATCACGCGCGCGACGTAGCGCGGGCAGTCTTCGCCGCTCGCGATCGCGATTTCGACCTTCGCGTTGCCACCGGCCGCATACGCCGACAGGTCCGCGTCGGGCAGCACGAGCTTGCCGCGCAGCATCGCGACGAGCTCTCGCGCGACGCCGATGTGGCCGTTCAAGTCGCCGCGGTTCGCGGGCGCATTGACCTCGAGCAGCCAGTCGTCGATGCCGAGCGCGCGCTGCGCCGGTGCCCCGAGCGGCGTCGCGTCGTCGGCGTCGAGCACGACGATGCCGGCGTGATCTTCGGACAAGCCGAGCTCGTCCTCGGCGCACAGCATGCCGGGCGACTCGATGCCCTTGACTGCCTTCGCGGCGAGCTTGAGGCCGCCGGGCAGCTCGGCGCCGATCTGCGCCCACAGAACCTTGCGTCCCGGTGCCGGCACGTTCGGCGCGCCGCACACGACCTGGGTCGCCGCGCCGCCGCGCTCCGTGATCACGTCGACGAGCGTCAGCTTGTCAGCTTGCGGATGCGGCCGCTTGCCGACGACTTCGGCGACGACGACGCCTTTGAATCCGGCGCCGAGGTTCGTCATGCCTTCGATCTCGATGCCGCCGCGCGTGAGCGCACGCGCGCCCTCCTCCACCGTCGGCACGTTGTCGAGGTCGCACAGCTCGAGCAGCCAGCTCCACAGGACCTTCATCAGAACTGCTCCAGGAAGCGAATGTCGCCTTCGTAGTAGTACTTGATGTCGTTGACGCCGTGGCGAAGCATCGCCATGCGCTCGAGGCCCATGCCGAACGCGAAGCCGGTGTAGCGCTCGCCGTCGATGCCGCAGTTCTTGAACACGTCGGGATCGACCATGCCAGCGCCACCGATCTCGACCCAGCCGGTGTGCTTGCAGATGCGGCATCCGCTGCCACCACAGAAGCTGCACTGCATGTCGACTTCAGCGCCCGGCTCGACGAACGGGAAGTAGCTCGGACGCAGGCGAATGCCGAGGTCCTTCATGAAGAAGCGCTTCACGAAGTGCAGCAGCGTGCCCTTGAGGTCGGCGAACGAGATGTTCTCGTCGACGGCGAGGCCTTCGATCTGCGTGAACATCGGGCTGTGCGTCGGATCGTCGTCGCGGCGATAGACGTGACCGGGCGCGACGATGCGAATCGGCGGCGGCTGCGTCAGCATCGTGCGGACCTGCACCGGGCTCGTGTGCGTGCGCAGCACGATCTCTTCCGACACGTAGAACGTGTCCTGCATGTCGCGCGCGGGGTGATCCTTCGGAATCGCGAGCGCCTCGAACGTGTGCCAGTCGGTCTCGATCTGCGGGCCCTCGGCGACCACGAAGCCGAGCTCGGCGAACACGCTGATCGCTTCGAGCCGCACCTGCGAGAGCAGATGGAGGTGACCACCGCCGACCGGCCGCGCCGGCAGCGTGATGTCAACCTTGCGCGCCAGGTCGGCCTGCTTCTTTGCGTTGGTGAGCCGCGAGAGGCTCGCGTCGACGATCTGCTCGATCTTCTCTTTGACCTTGTTCGCAGCGGCACCGACCTGCGGCCGGTCGCCAGCGGGCAGCTTGCCGAGCTCTTTCATCAGCTCGGAGACCTTGCCCTTCTTGCCGAGGAACTGCGCCTGCGCGGCGCGGATCGACTGCTCGTCGGCGAGCGCCTGCGCTTGCGCGAGGAACTCGTCGCCGAGCTGCTCGAGCTTCGCGATTAGATCTGTTGTGGTGCTCATAAAACAAAACCGGCGACCCTTTTGAGCCGCCGGTTAAAGTACCTGGTGAAGTCGGCTCTACGCGTTGAGGATCTTTTCAAACGCAACCGGGTCGCTGATCGCGATTTCGGCGAGCATCTTGCGGTTGAGCTGGACGTTGCCGCCGCTCAGCTTGCCCATCAGCTTCGAGTAGCTGATGCCGAGATTGCGCGCAGCCGCGTTGATGCGCTGGATCCACAGCGCGCGGAAGTCGCGCTTCTTCACCTTGCGCGAGCGGTACATGTGCATCCACGCGTGCTGAACGCTCTCGTTCGCGATCGCATGGCAGTTCTTCCGCTTGCCGCGGAAACCCTTCGCCCACTTCAGGACGCGGTTACGGCGACGGCGGGCTTTGAATCCTCGTTTAGCGCGGGGCATGACAGTCCTCTACAACTAGGCGTACGGCAGTAGTACGTCGATCTGGTGGTGATGCGCGGACGGCACGTAGCTCGCGTTGCGGAGCTGACGCTTACGCTTCTTGCTCCGACCGGTGAGCAGGTGGCGCTTGAACACGCGCATAAACTTGAACTTGCCCGACGCGGTCTTTTTGAACCGCTTCTTGGCGCCGGAATGGGTCTTGACCTTGGGCATGACGCGAGGTTGCGTTTTATGCCCCAGCCGCCGTTTGGAGACAAGCGATTTGTACGGATTAGTCGCGATCGGTCGGTTTCCGGCCGGGGCCCAATATCCGTGGCATCCCAGGGATTTCCCGGGGCTTCGACCCAGGTGGATCGGCCGGTTGCGCCGCGGAGGCCCCGTGGCGCGACCTAAATAGCGCCAGAACCCGGCGCGGCAGGAGGCGTAGCCTCCGGTCGTTCCTCATCCCATAGACGCTACGCCAACGCCGGTTTGGCCCGGCGCGGCGTTCACGCGAAGCTCACGCGCGCGCACGCGAAGCGCGTCCGTGACCGCCGCGAGCGCCTACTCCTCGTCGTCGTCGTCCTCGACGTCGGCGTTGATCTCGTCTTCGTCGAGATCCTCATCCTCGTCGGGCTCCGGCGGCGGCGCTGCGCTCGGCTTACCAGGCTGCTGGTTGCGCTTGGCGGCTTCCGCGGCCATCTGCGCCGCGACCTGCGCCTTCTTCGCTTCCTGCGCCTTGCGCACGACGCCCGGCTTCGGCGCGATGACCATGATCATGCGCCGACCTTCCATGTTCGGCGTCGCTTCGACGACCGCAATGTCGTTGCAAAGGTCGACGATCTTGTTCAGCACGTTCATGCCGGTCTGCGGGTGCGTGATCTCACGGCCGCGGAACACGACAGCGAGGCGGACCTTGTTGCCACCCTCGAGGAAGCGACGGACATGCTTCACCTTGAAGGCCATGTCGTGCTCTTCCGTCTTCGGGCGGAACTTGATCTCCTTCGTCTCCACCGTCGACGCGCGCTTGCGCGCCTGCTGTTTCTTCTTCGCCTCTTCGTACTTGTACTTGCCGTAATCCATGATCCGGCACACCGGCGGGAACGCGCGTGGAGAAATCTCGACGAGGTCGAGTCCTTTCTCCTCGGCGAGACGCAACGCTTCATGCGTCGGCATCACGCCAAGCTGTTCCTCATCGGCGATAACGCGGACTTCGGGAACGCGAATCCGGTGATTGATACGAAGGCCCTGCTCCGGGCGGCGGCGATCGAAACGTCCTCCAGGCGGTCGAACGTTCATTGGAAAAGGTCACTCTGCTGCATGTTTTCGTCGGATCTCCTGCGTTTGTGCAGGCCGTGTTTGTACCCCGCCCGCCAGTCGGCTGCGAGCGACTTTTCGTAGCTTCTTTCAACCCCGCGACCCGGAGGGGCGATCCGCCCCACCCGGTCAGGGTCGACCTAGACCTCGGCGCTGCCGCCCTGCCAGTCGAGCCGCAGCTTCGGGCCGTCCACCGTCGAGAAGCGAATTCCGAGTACGGCGGACTCGGTACGAGTAGAGCCATAGGCATCGTCGAGTGAAAGGACCTCGATGGTCCTGGTCTTCGGTTCGATGAGCCACACCTCGCCCACGCCGCACATCGCGTAGAACGGGAGCTTGTCGCGGCTCTCGTCGTTGGGAGAGAGAAGCTCAACCACGATCTCTGCGTGCTGCTCGAGCCCGCGTTCCGAAAAGTCACTTGGCGCCACGACCGAAAGATCGGGAACTCGGTAGTTCTTCTCGCCGGCTGCGCCAAATAGGCTGGTCTCGACGAACAATCGATACCCCCGAGCCTCGACGAGAGCCTTCAACGCGTAGATCAACTCGACTTCAAGTCCCTGATGCGTGGTCCCCGGTTGCGGAACCATGTGCAGAACTCCGTCCCAGACCTCGTCACGTTTGTCGTGGCCGAGACGGCGGCGCTCCTCTAGCCAGTGCGGAGGCATTTCCAGCACGACGGCGCGCATCGATCCGATTCTAGCAGGTGAGGTCATGCACGCGTGTTCTGCAGCCAGCGCGCCACCACCAACGTCGCAGAATCGCTGCGTCGCGTTTGTCCGCCCGGACGATCGCCGCCCGCTCGTCGGACGGCGTGTCCGTCGTGCGGACGTGGCGACCGATTCGTCGCCGAAGTTTCGTAGGCGTGTGCGGGATTGAACCGCAGACCCCCACCGTGTCAAGGTGGTGCTCTCCCACTGAGCTACACGCCTGGGAGGGCTGTTTACCTACGCGATCGCGACTACCTAGTCAAGCAGCGACACGGAGTCGAACGCGGGCGAGCGCTTGGCGACGACGCTGCTTCGGTATCCGAATCGGTTTCGGCGGCGCGTAGACTGATCGCGTGCAGGTCGAACGCTGGTCGCTCCCGCGCGTGGTCGCGTTTCGCTTCGGCGTCCTCGCAGCGCTGCTGCTGGTGTCGCCGACCGTGCTTTGGCCGGTGCCGGGCGCCGCACCGCTCGTGATCGCGATCATGCGTGGCTGGCACTGGCTCGCGACTCAGTTCGGCGCGCTGCTCGGGCTCGATGTCCCGCCGCTCGCACCGACGGGTAGCGGCGACGCATTGTGGAACTGGCTGCAGGCCCTGCTCTCGATCCTGCTCGCCGTGCCCGGCACGCTCGTGTGGCTACTTGTCGATCGTCGGCGCGCGCATCCGCGCCTCGCCGCCGCGATGACCGTCTTCTTGCGCTACTACCTCGCGGCCGTGCTGATCGGCTACGGAATGGCGAAGGTGGTGCCGATGCAGTTCGCACCGCTGCCGCTCGCTCGCTACGACACGACGCTCGGCGAGATGTCGCCGATGGGCCTGATGTGGACGTTCATGGCGTTCTCGCAACCGTACGTGTTCTTCGCCGGCATCGCGGAAGTGATCGGCAGCGTGCTGTTGCTATCGCGCCGCACGTATGTCGCCGGTGCGCTGCTGCTCATCGTCGTGATGGCGAACGTCGTCGTGATGAACTTCTGCTACGACGTTCCGGTCAAGCTGTTCTCGATGCTCCTGATCGTGCTGCTGTGCGCGCTCGTCGCGCCGCATGCGGGACGGCTCATCGGTGCATTGCTCGGCTATCCGACGCGCGAAGTTCCGCCGCGCGTGCGTGGCTCGGTGATGACCGAGCGCGTGCGGCTCGCGCTCAAGCTGGCGATGGTCGCGGTGATCGCGGTGCGCGCCTACGAGCACGTCGTGATCTCGCGCTGGGTCGAGGAGCAGAAGACGATCACAGCGCTACACGGCACGTGGCGCGCCGAACGTGTCGTGATCGATGGCATCGAGCGGCCGCCGCTATTCACTGACGATGCGCGCTGGCGAAAGCTCATCTTTCACGAGTGGGGCCTCACCGTGCGGTTCGCCACCGATCGCCGCCTCAACTTCGCGACGCAGGTCGACGCGACGGCGCAGACGATCAACGTCGGACAAGGTCCGTTTCGGCAGGTGTGGCGCTACCGGCTCGTCGATAGCGAGCACCTGATCATCGACACACCGACGGTCCGCGGCGAGCTCGTGCTCGAGCCCGAGCCACCGCTCACGACGCGC
>DASUFX010000154.1:0-4786 GCA_036274355.1 Kofleriaceae bacterium
GTGCTGCTCGTCGGGTGGGCATCGCATGTGAACGATGCGAGATAGGTCGCGATGTACTCGACCTCTGTTGTTCACGGCGCGCGCGAGAGCGCACGCTTGGTCACAATCGTGCTGGCTCTTGCTGCCGGCTGTTCGAGCTCGACAAGCTCGTCGAACCCACCCGCTGACGGCGACATGCCGGGCGATTCCACCGGTTCAGGTTCAGACGGTGCGGGCTCGGGCAGCGACGACGGCGGGACGACGGGACCCGTCGAGCCGCCTCCCGCTACCGATCCGGTCGAGCCCGTGTGGGAGCCGAACTCGGCCATGACGCGGATCAAGTCACCGAATCAACGCATGCATTTCACGGCAGGCCTGCCGTTCCGCATTCTCGCCGACGGTAACGATCCGCTCGCGTATCAGTGCCCGCCCGGGCACCCGCCGTACGCGTGCTCCGACAGCACGATGACGTTCTACGTCGACGGCACCTCCGTCGGTGTGATTCCGCCCGATCCGGCGAACCAGAACCTCTGGGAGCTTCGCCTGCCGAATGGTTTGCCGGCCGGCAATCACGTGCTGACCGTGAAGTTCAAGCCGCATGGCGTGGCCGCGGTCGATGGGATCGTGCCGATCTACATCACGGTCGATCCGGCGCCGCCGAAGCAGGTCGTCACCTTGACGCAAGACATGGTGCTCACCGGTTCCACCAATCTCGACTGGACGAACGTGTTCGTGAAGGGCAATGGCCACACGGTCACGGCCGCGCCCGGGTATTCCGGCAAGATCATCATTCGCGACAGTTTCGTGACGGGACTCGCTGCGTTCGATAACCAGATCGGGATGCGCGTGACGACCACCGGTGGCGTCGAAATCAGGAAGTCGATCTTCGAGGCGACAGCGCCGCTTCAGCTCACCGTGAACGGCAGCGCGCCGGTCACGATCAACAACAACGAGCTTCGCTCGACGAACTACGTCACGTACGTGTCGTCGGATCCGGACAAATCGCCGATCCTCGAGCTGTCAGGGAACACGTCGGGCGCGAAGACGATGCAAGGTAACAACATCGGGGCCGGCATCATCCGCATCGAGAACATGGCGGGTTGGCAGATCGGCGGCCTGCGTGACTCGCAGAGCAACATCTTCGTCGGGCCGCGCGTCGTACTCACGCTGGTCGACTCGCCGAACGCGGTCATCCAGGGCAACTACATGCATCACGATTACTACAACGGGTTCTCGCAGGGCTACAACCTCCGGCTCGACGGTGGCAGCAGCGCACTCGCGGAGCACAACGTGATTCGCGACTCGTCGTGGCCGTTGCAGTCATTCGGCGGCGAGCTCCGCTACAACCTGCTGATCAACAGTGGTCACGATTTCGTGCGCTCGCTCCAGAGCGGTGCGCGGCTCCACCACAACATCTTCGCGCACCAGCAGGCGCCGAACTCGGGCTACGAGGGTGGCGTCCTCATGTACGGCGGCGAGCAGAACGTGATGTTCGACAACAACACGTTCGATGTCGGTGGAGCCGCCGCGCGGTTCGACGGGCCGGCACTCTCGATCGGGTCGGGTGTGCAACTCGCCTCGCTGCGCAACAACGCGTTCACGCAGTGGTCGAGCATCAGCTGGGGCAACCGCTCGATCGTCGCCGGCGCCAAGGGTGAATCGAGCGTCGGCGGCTCCCGGATCACCAGGGCCGACTACAACGCCTGGTACAACCCGCTCGCGACGAACACGGGCCACTACATGCCCGGCATCGCCGGTAGCGCGGGCACCCACGACGTCTCGGCGAACCCGCTGTTCGCCGGTCCGGTTCCACAGGTGCCCTGCAAGATCGACGAAGGCTCGATGTGGAGCCGCACGTACGGCGTCTCGCAGCTGCTCCAGTACTACCGCTCGCTCTACACCCCAGGCGCGGGCTCGCCGCTCATCGACGCGGGCGATCCAAGCGACGGCGCGGGCAACGACATCGGCGCCATCGGCGCAGGCGCTCCGAACGCAGCCGACAAGTTCGGCACCGTGATGCAGGCGAACTAATCAGTCCGGTGCGCGCATGCCTTCGCGGGCGAGCTGGCCGATGAAGATCGCGGCGCCCTGTGCGAGGGCGAGCTTCGACAGCGGCACGCCCGCGAAGTCCTGGACGCCGACGCGAAACCACTTCTCGAGCTTCGGCAGCATGCGCTCCATCCGCGGCCGGTGCCTACCGTAGAAGAAGCGGTAGCAGAGGTGGCGAATGCGGAGCTGCTTGCCGATGTGGCGGCGCTCGACAGTGTGCCGCCACGTCGAGAACAGCAAGTTGTCACGCTCGAAGGCGCTGGCGAGATAGGTGCCGGCCAGCGCGCCGTATTCGATCGCTTGCGCGATGCCTTCGCCGGTCGCGATGTCGATGCCAGCCGCTTCACCGACGAGCAGCACACGTGGGCTTGCGATCTCGGCACCAGGCTCGAAGCCGCGCTCCGCGTACTGCTTGAGCTTGTAGTTCGCGAGGTCGAGTCCGCGCTCGCGCAGATAGGTTGCCATTCGCGTCTTCGGCGAGTCGTGGCCCATGTTGTGGATCACGTACGCGCCGCGACACACCATGTCCTTGCCGCCGACGATGGTGGGAAAGTCCCATCTGTAGCCGTTGAGGTCGCGCGCCTCGAAGTCGAACACGACCATGTCGCGCGGCATGTCGAACGACGTCGCCTCGGTGTCGAGCTCGCACACCTGTGCGCGAAGCTCGCAGCGCGGAAAGCCGGTCGCGCGCCGCGTGATGCCACTGACGCCATCGGCGCCGACGATCGCGCGCGCGCGGAGTAGGTCGCCGCGCTCGGTCACGACTTGGACGTGTTCGTCGGTGACTTCGATCGAGCTCACCGGGGTCGCGTCGCGCACGTCGATGCCACGCGCCAGCGTTTGCTTGGCGAGCGCGTGATCGAACTCGACGCGGCGGACGACCACACCGCAGCCCGGCACGCGCGCTACGACTTCCTCGCCACCGATGCGCATCGCGACCGCGTCGAGCTTCACCATCGGTACATCGACGGTGATGCCGAGCTTGTCGAGGATCGCGAACGCGCGCGCGCCGATGCCGCCGGCGCAGATCTTCTCGCGCGGATAGGACTTCGCTTCGAGCACGACCAGCTTCAGATGTGGCGCGAGCGCGTGGACGTGCAGTGCCGTCGACAGGCCGGCGGGACCGCCGCCGATGATGATGAGGTCGTAGAGCTGCAGGGCGCCGGGAAGGTACCTCCGCCGGGCCGTTACGTGAAGCGCCGGACAAACCGCGCCGTCAGCGCTCCGCCCGCAAACAGCAACGAAAACCCGATGCTGAGCATCGCAACGAGCGCGAGCGAGATCGGCGGTCCGACCTCGAGGAGCGCGAGCACGCCGAGCACCGCTGCGGCGACACCGACGAGCACCATGATGCCGCCCGATGCCTGGATTGCCGAGAACGTGACGCGCGCGTACCGCGGGTTCGTTTCGGGTGCGAGGTACACGAGATCGGGCTGGGATGCGCCACCGAGCAAGAGCGAGCTGCCGTAGACGATCGCGGCGACCGGCAGGATCACGGCCGGTTTGATGCCGACGAGCGCGATCACACCGAGCACGATGCCGACCACGCCGCCGAACACTTCGGTGCCGATGCTCTCGACCATCTCGTCGCGATCGGGCCGTGCACCGCGGACCCTGCGAAACGCGTGGCCCCAGCGCGCCATCAGCGACGCGCCGTGGGAGAGCAGTGCGATGCCGATCGCGATCGTCGCGATCGAGCCCATCTCGTTCGCGCGCTCCTCGAAACCGATGACGCTGAGGATGACGGCCGCGAGACCGCCCATCGTCTCGAGGGTGCTGCCGCCGGCGAGCATGCCGGCCGTGACCTTGTCGTCGCGTGAGGTCAGACTAGCCGCCAGTCGATCGTATTCGGGATCTTCGTAGATCGTTTGGTACTTGGATAGGTCGCGGCGCTTGTGACGGCTGACGTAACCCATGCACGGTATGGCTGCATCGCTCATGCCTGCCTGATCGCGTAGGTGCAGCCGAAACTCGCGAACGTTATCTTCTTAGCTATGCACGCTGATCGAGAGCTACTTGCCATGCTGTCGGTGGGCGGCTCACGCGAGCGGCCGATCAAAGTTGCGTCAGCCTCCGTCGTCGAGGTTCGTACGAGCGCGCTGCCGTGCCCGCTGTGCGGCGGCAGCTATCGACTCGACGAGCACGTGTCGCTCGCGCCGGGGCTGCGGCGCGTCGACGTGCACTGCCGGCACTGCTCGACGCCGCGTTCGCTGTGGTTCCGGATCGTCGTCGACGATCTGAACTGAACTAGCCGCCGACGATCACGTTCGGGGAGCCCGAGATGAGCTGGCCCATGCCGCCGCAGTGCTTGTCGGCGTCGCCTTGGCGGTGCGCCGCTTTGTTGTTGATGAACACCGTGCTCGAGCCGGCCTGCGCGGTCCACGTGTTCGAGCCGCAGCACGCCATGTGAATGCCTGTATCGTCGACACGCAACGCGGGCATCTTGTTGACGTTCACGTTCGGCGAGCCCGCGATCGCGGGACCGACACACGGATGCGGACACGCGATGCAGCCATGCGCATCGGCCGGGACGTTCGAGAGATCGCCGAGTCGTCCTTGAGGTGGCATTACACGAACCCTCCTGGCGTCATCGTGCCGACGCCACCGACGACCGGACCGACGGGCACGTAGGGCGGCGCGAACGTCGGCACCGGACCCGTGCCGAGCACGTTCGTGACCATCGTCGACGCTTTCCAGATCGTGAGGCACTTCATGAAGCCGTCGATGATCGCTTCGAACAGCTCGGCGTGAAACGGTG
>DASUFX010000155.1:0-12075 GCA_036274355.1 Kofleriaceae bacterium
ACGAACGATGTGTACGTCACCGGCACGCGCGGAACGATCCTGCATTGGACCGGCAGCCAGATGGTGGACGAGAGCATCCCGCCGAGTGTCACCGTCACGTCGATCTGGGGTGTCAACGGAAACGATCTGTGGGCGGTGGCGCAGACGGGCCTCATCTACCGCAAGATGAATAACGGAATCTGGATCCAGCAGACGAGCCCGACGACTCAGTTCCTGTGGCAGATCTGGGGAACGGCCGCGGACGATATCTGGGCAGTCGGTGATGGCGCGACCGTCATCCACTACGACGGCACGCAATGGTCGACGGTGTCGGTGCCGATCGCGTCGACGGTCTCGTTGCGCGGTATCGCGCCGGTTCCAGGCGGCGGCCTGCGTGCAGTCGGCACGTCAGGCACCGTGCTCGCGCATCCCTAGCTGAGGAACTTCGCGCGCAGCCACCAGCCGAGCTGGCGACGGCGTTGATACGGCGGCAGCACGCGATACGTCTCGAACACCTCGGCACGCGCTTTCTCGTAGCCGGCCTTGTCGCCGTTCTTGTGCCGCGCGTCCGATAGCTTGACGTAGCCTTCGAGGCTCGACGTGTTGATCTTCACGTAACGCTCGTACGCTTCGATCGCCTCGTCTTTGCGGCCCACCGCAAGCAGCGCGTCACCGATTGCGAGGTATGCGCTGCCGTAACGGAGCTTCTGGTCTTTCGCGAGTGCCTCGGACAATGGCTCGAGCGCCTTTTGCGGCTGCCCCGCGCGCAGGTACGCCACGCCGAGCAAGTAGCGGAGCTCCGCAGAGCCGGCGTCGCGTTCGAGTGCTTGTTGAAGCAGCGGGATGGCGCGGCGCGGCCGGCGCTTCGCGAGCCAGATCTCGGCCAGCTGTGCACGCGCGGTCGCGTTCGCCTGGTTGATCTCGACCTGCTGGCGAAGGCTGTGCACGCGGCCAGCGTGGCGTAGATACATGAATGGATCGGGCAGCCAACGACGCGCCACCAACCCGACGACGACGACCACGAGCACGACGGGGTGGGCCGACACGACCGCCAGCACGGTCGGCACGAGCAGCCAGAATGCGTAGTAGGACCACCACATACGAGAAGGAGCCGAGCTCCGAGCCCGGGTCGCGCGATCTTGCCGATCTTCGCGTCGGAAACAACGATTTTATGCGACCGAACGCGCGTGAGAAGCTCGATCCGGCATGGCTCAGCTGTGGTCACCCCTAAAGGCCGCTATCGTGGTGTTTCTGGTCGTGGTGGTCATCGGGGCCGTTGTTGGCGTCGTGATCACGAGCGCGAACGGCACGATCCACGATCATTCGTTCGATCGGGGCCAGGCGATGGGCCAGGGCATTGGCACGATCGCGATCGTCGCAGGCGTTGTGGCCTACTTCATCCAGCGCAAGCGCCGCGGTTAGCTCGATCCCTCTGTCGCGTCGGCGATCTCGGCGACGACCTGCTTGATGCTGCGCCGGCTCGTGTCGATCGTGCGATCCGCGCGCGCATAAAGCTTCTGACGAGCGGCGAGCAACGCGCGCAGCTCTTCGAACGCGTGTGGATTCTCCGCCATCGGCCGTTGGTCGCCTTGGGCGACGACGCGGTTCCAGTGATCCTCGGGGCGTGCGCGCAGCCAGATCGTGTACGCCCGCTTCTCGAGCAGCGCGTAGTTCGTCGGGTCGTTGACGATCGAGCCGCCGGTCGCGAGCACCATCGGATTCGCATCCGCGAGCAGGCGGGTGAGCACTTCGCGTTCGACGCGCCGGTAATACGCTTCGCCGTGGAGTGTGAATACGTCGCCGAGCGCGAGGCCAGCGGCGGCTTCGATCTCTTGATCGACCTCGACGAACCGCATACCGAGCTTGCGCGCGAGCGCCGCGCCGACGGTCGACTTGCCGGCGCCACGCACACCGAGCAGTGCGATCGGCTTGTGAGCGGCAGGTGCTTCGGCCGGAGCGAGCAGAGCGGCCGGCGTGGTGCCAAGCGCATGCGCGACCTCGGAGAACCGGCGTAGCGAGATATTGCCGTCCCCGGTCTCGAGCTGGGCCAAGAACCGTTCGGAGACGCCACTCGCGCCCGCGAGCTCGCGCCGCGACCACCCCTTGCGCTCGCGTTGCGAACGCACGGCTGCGCCGACGGATTCGAGGAACGTCATGGAGGACGTAGCGAAATATACTGCATGCAGAAGGTGCGTGACAAGCAGTAAATTGCCTGATAGACGATCGGGATGGATCCCACGAGCTTCGAGACCCATCCAAGCCGCTACAAACACTGGCGGCTCACGGTGAACGGCGACATCGCCACCATGGTGATGAACGTCGACAACGAGCACCCGCATCGCCCGGGCTACGAGCTCAAGCTGAACTCGTACGACCTCAGCGTCGACATCGAGCTCGCGGACGCCATCCAGCGCCTCCGCTTCGAGCATCCCGAGGTGAAGTGCCTCGTGTTCACGGCGGACCTCGACCGCGTGTTCTGCTCGGGCGCGAACATCTACATGCTCGGCCAATCGACGCACTCGTTCAAAGTGAACTTCTGCAAGTTCACGAACGAGACCCGGCTCTATCTCGAAGACGCATCGGCGCACTCGGGCCTCGCGTCGCTTGCCGCGTGCAAGGGCACGACGGCCGGTGGTGGTTACGAGCTCGCGCTCGCCTGCGACGAGACGATGCTCGTCGACGACGGCAGCTCGGCGGTCAGCTTCCCGGAGACGCCGCTCCTCGCCGTGCTTCCTGGCACCGGCGGTCTCACCCGCCTCGTCGACAAGCGCAAGGTCCGTCGCGATCGCGCCGACGTGTTCTGCACGACGGCCGAAGGCATCAAGGGCAAGCGCGCGAAGGACTGGGGCCTTGTCGATCACCTCGTGTCGCGCACGAAGTGGGACGAGGCAGTCGCCACGCGCGCGAAGGAGCTCGCTGCCAAGCAGCAAGTATCGCGTGGCCCAGCGGTCAACTTGTCGCCGCTCGAACCAAAGGTGACACCGGAGCGCATCGCGTATCGCTTCGTCGAGCTCACGTTCGATGCCGCGGAGCGCACCGCGAACCTCGTCGTGCGCGCACCCGAAGGCGCCGAGGATCCCGACAAGCTCGCGGCTGCCGGCACCGAGCCGTGGGCACTGCGCGCGTTCCGCGAGCTCGACGACGCGCTGCTCCGCCTGCGGTTCGACTATCCCGAGATCAATGTCGTCACCGTCCGCACGACCGGTAAGCGCGATGCGGTAAAGGAGTGCGACGAGCTGCTCGCGAAGTCGACGTCGGGGTTCGCGCGCGAGGTGCGGCTGCTGCAGCGCCGCGTGCTCAAGCGCTACGACAACACGGCGCGCAGCCTCTACGCTGTGGCAGATACCGCCGACAGCTGCTTTGCGGGCGTGCTGCTCGAGCTCGCGCTCGGTGCCGACCGCTTCTACATGTTGATCGACGGCGACGAGAAGATCGGCGTCGAGACCAGCGTCGCGAACACCGGCTTCATGACGATGTCGAGCGGGCTGTCGCGCCTCGACGCGCGGTTCTACGCCGAGCAAGGTCGCGCACAGAAGGTGCTCGCGCGGGGCACCGAGGGCCCGATTCCGAGCGAGGAGGCCGAGCAGCTCGGCATCGCGACGATCGCCGCCGACGATATCGACTTCGAGGACGAGCTCCGCATCGCGATCGAAGAGCGCGCGTCGCTGTCGCCCGACGCGCTCACCGGCATGGAAGCGTCGCTCCGCTTCGTCGGTCCGGAGACACTCGAGACCAAGATCTTCGGCCGGCTCTCGGCCTGGCAGAACTGGATCTTCACCCGCGCCAACTCGACCGGCCAGCACGGCGCGCTCACGCTCTACGGCCAACCCGAACGCCCACAGTTCCAGTGGAAGAGGACCTAGCCGATGTCCACCGTACTCACCGACGAGAAGATTCCGAACAACGTCAACCTGGCGGGTGACAAGCGCCTGCAGCGCGCGCTCGAAGCGTGGCAGCCGAAGTTCATCGACTGGTGGAAAGACATGGGCCCGGTCGGTTGGCAGGAGCGCGACATCTACCTGCGCACCGCGATCTCGGTCGAGGCCAACGGCTGGGCGCACTTCGACTACGTGAAGATGCCCGACTACCGCTGGGGCATTTTCCTCGAGCCGAAGGATCCGAACCGCGTGCACGGCTTCGGCGACAACATGGGGCAGCCCGTGTGGGACGAAGTGCCGGGCGAGTTCCGCAACATGTTGCGTCGCCTCGTCGTCACCCAAGGCGACACCGAGCCGGCGAGCGTCGAACAGCAACGCAACCTCGGCGCGACCGCGCCGTCGCTCTACGACCTGCGCAACTTGTTCCAGGTCAACGTGGAGGAAGGCCGTCACCTGTGGGCGATGGTCTATCTGCTTCATACGTACTTCGGCCGTGACGGTCGCGAGGAAGCCGAGGAGCTACTGATGCGCCGCTCGGGCGACGTCGACAAGCCGCGCATCCTCGGCGCGTTCAACGAGCCGACGAGCCATTGGCTCTCGTTCTTCATGTTCACGATGTTCACGGACCGCGACGGCAAGTATCAGCTCGCCGCGCTTGCCGAGAGCGGCTTCGATCCGCTCGCGCGCACTTGCCGCTTCATGCTCACCGAGGAAGCGCATCACATGTTCGTCGGCGAGACCGGCGTACAGCGCATCGTGAAGCGCGCGTGCGAGCTGATGAAGGAGCCGGGCGGTGATGTCCGCGCGCTCGGCGGCGTTGATCTACCGACGATCCAGAAGTATCTGAACCTCTGGTACTCGCTCTCGCTCGATCTGTTCGGTGGCGAAGTGTCGTCGAACGCAGCCGACGCATTCGCGGCGGGTCTCAAGGGCCGTTACAAAGAGGACCGCTACGAGGAGCACAAGCTCATCGGCTCGCATTTCGCGATGGACGTGCTCGAGGACGGCAAGGTCGTCCACAAGGACATCGCGATGCGCAACGCGCTCAACGAAGTGCTGCGCAGCGAGTACATCAAGGACTGCCAGCGCGGCGTCGATCGCTGGAACAAGACGATCAAGGACGAGGGCATCGACTTCGAGCTACGGCTGCCCTCGAACAAGTTCCATCGCCAGATCGGCATGTGGGCCGGTCACCGGTTCTCGCCCGCAGGCGAGATGCTCGACACGGCGACCTGGGATGCGCGGCGTGGTGAGTGGCTGCCGAACGACGCCGACGAGACGTACATCAAGAGCCTGATGAAGCCGGTGCACGAGCGCGGCAAGATGGCGAACTGGATCGCCCCGCCGGCAAAGGGCATCAACGGCCTGCCCGGCGACTTCGAGTACGTCCGGCTCTGATCACGCGTCGGGTGGCAGCAGCTGTTCGAGCTGCCACGTGTGAAACGCGGCTCTCGCCTCGGCGCGCCGCAGCTCGACGACATATTGCCGCGCGTAGATCACGGTGACGCCGAGCGCAAAGGCGCAGCTGATGATCAGATAGAGCTGCGTCAGCCCGGGCGGCAGCGCGTGGAGCTGCGGCACGATCGTCACACCGCCGTCGCGAAACACATGAATCGGCGGGATCACGTGCAACCACTCGAGGACGAATGGCAATAGCAGCGTGATGAACGTGCCGGTCGATAGCGCGAGGCCGTGCTGCCACGTCACGACGTACAACCGGTACGCAAGCAGCACGAGCGTCATCGCGACCGGCAAGACGCCGAGGAGGCCCATCGAGCGACTCATGATCGCGAGCGCCCCCAGCGTCATCACATACGTCATCGCGCGCTGCCAGACGTAGATCTGGCCGCGTGACAGCCAATGGAACAGCAGCGCACCGACGATGAATCCGCTGAACGCGCCGAGCGCGCCCCAATGGCGGACGCCGAGCACGGCTGCGAACGGAATGAATGTGAAGAACGCGAACATCACGAGGATGCCGCTCTTCGCCATGCGCATGCTGCGTTCGAGCCAGCGCCGCTCCATCGCCGCCTGGGCGGCGGGCGGCAAGTGGTTTGGCACCTCGTGCAACAGGCGAGTGAGCGCACGCATCGCGCGCACGTTGCCGGGCTCCATGCCGAGTGCGCGGCCGACGTGACGTGCTGCTTCTACGCGCGCATCAGGCGTCGGCGCGACCTGTGCGCGCTCGAGCGCTTGCTCGGCTTGGTGTGCGTGCTCGTCGGCCGCGCGCCTGCGTGCCTCGAGGTCGCGATCACCGTCGAGGAAGCGCTCGATGGCGTCGTGCAGCTCGCGCGCGCTTGCGTACCGATCTTCTGGCTCTGGTTGCGTCGCGTGGCTCGCGATCGCCACGAGCTCGGGTGGGGCATCGCGGTCGCACGCGAGGATCTCACCGAGGATCAGGCCGAGCGAGAACACGTCGCTGCGTGCATCGGCATGGCCCATCCTCTGCTCGGGTGCCATGTAGCGCGGCGTGCCCATCACAGCGCCCACGCGCGTCGGCGTGTCGGTATCGGGAACCTCGACGCCCTCGGCAAGCGGCGCGTCGGCCCGATCCATAACCTTCGCGATGCCCCAGTCGAGCACGTACACCTCGCCGAAGTCGCCGAGCATCACGTTCGACGGCTTCAGATCGCGATGGACGACGCCGCGCGAGTGCGCGAAGTCGACGGCGAGGCACACGCTCGAGAACGCGGTAAGCAAACGCCGGCGCGAGAACCGCGTGCGGTCGCCGCCTTCGATCGCGGTCAGTGCCTCCTGCAGCGTCGCACCGCGCACGCGCTTCATCGTGAAGTACAGATCGCCGTCGCCCGTCGTGCCCAGGTCGTGCACCGGCACGATCGCAGGATGCTCGAGTTGTCCCTGGAGCCGCGCTTCGCGAAGAAACCGCGCGCGGTACTCCGGGTCGTCGCGCAGCGAGCCGCGCAGCATCTTCACCGCGACCTGTCGCGCGATCCGCGAGTCCTTGCACAGCCGGATCTCGCCCATGCCGCCTTTGCCGAGCAGCGCGACCGACGCATAACGATCGGCATCTGCGACCAGCGGTGCGTCGTCGACATTGACGGGGGTTGTTCGTACGTCGTCGACGTGCGTTGGACTCAGGTCACGCGTGTCGTCGTCCCGATGCATCCCCCATTGTCCGCCGGTTCGGTGGTCAGCTTCTAGCGAGGAGCGTTTCGTCGAAACGCGTCGCCTGAGCGTCATTATTTGAACGTCAGGTCCTGCCGACTGACACCGCAGAATCGGCCGATTTCATCAGCTTGTACGACTGGTCCGACCATTGCTGAATAGAGCGATCGCCTATGCGTTGCGTGATCATCATTCTCGTACTGCTCGTCGCAACGCCGCGCGCGTTCGCCGACGAAGCGAAGCTCGCCGAGAAGACCCGTGTCCCCGCGTCGTATGCGGGGCTCGGCATCGAGGCCAACGATCAGCGCCAGGGCCGGCTTGGCTTCTCCGGTGATGCGGGTCTCCGTCTCGACAACTCGCCGCTCTTTCTGCGTGCGCGGCTGACGTTCGGGCTCAGTGGCGCCGACGGCCACTACGAGCAGCTGCGCGTTGGACTGGAGGGACGTTCGTGCGGGCGCATGTGGGTGTGCGTCTTCGCGGGGCTCGACTTCGGCGGCCAGCGCGACCATGCCGTCGGTGCGCCGTTCAACTTCCAAGGGTGGCTCGACAACGAGCCGCCGCCGATGACGGTCGTCGATTCGCTCGATGTGCTACTCGTTCCGCGCATCGGAATTGAAACGCCGACGAAGTTTCGCGCGCGGATCGCGCTCGATGCGGTGATGTTCAAGGAGCTCGAAGGGCAGGGAACGACCGGCGTCGCGTGGACACCCTCGATCAGCGCCGCGTACACGTTCTAGTCGTCGTCCGAGACGAATGCGTTCTCGAGCGGCTTCAGGTTCTCGGGGAGCGGCGCTGGAATGCGGGCCTCGAAGTCGACCCACACTCGTGTGTCTTCGCGGCAGTCGTACGAGCGGCAGGTCGCGGGGCGATAGTCATAGGCGGTGCACGCACCCTTGCTGTCCATGCACGCGCACTTCTTCGTGATCGGATCGCGCGCAAGCAAGTACGGCTGATCGACGATCACGGGCAGCTTGCGCTCGGCGAGGTCCTGCGGTGACAGCACGACGTCGAGCGAGCAGCAGCGCGCGCGACACAGATGCAGGCGTGACACGCAGTCGATGACGGGACTCTCGACCACGTACTTGTCGGGCTCGAGCGAGAGCCGGATCTTGATGCCGCGATCGGATTGGATTCGAAAGCGGCGCTGGACCTCGTCGTCTGCGAGCAGCCCGAACGGTGCGTCGGCGTACTTCACGAGCAGCGCGAGCAGCTCGTCGGCCACTGGATCCGGATCGCTGCTCATTCGTCCTCGGGATTGACGAACGCGTTCTCGAGCGGCTTGAGATTCTCGGGGAGCGGCGCCGGAATGCGCGCGGCGTAGTCGATCCAGACGCGCGCGTCTTCGCGGCAATCGTAGGTGCGGCACGTCGCGGGGCGATAGTCGTAGGCGGTGCATGCGCCCTTCGCGTCCATGCACGCGCACTTCTTCGTGATCGGATCGCGCGGCAACAGGTACGGCTGCTCGACGAGAAATGGCAGCTTGCGCTCGACGATGTCCTGCGGCGATAGCGCGACTTCGAACGAGCAGCAGCGCGCGCCGCACAGATGGATGCGCGACGCGCAATCGATGTCCGGGCTGTCGACGACGTACTTGTCGGTCGCGAGTGAGAGCCGGATCTTGGTGCCGCGATCGGCCTGGATCTTGGCGGCCATGCGGCGGAAGCGTTCGGGCAACTGTCCGCGCATGATGAGCGCATCGAGCAGCCACTCGAAGCGGCGCAGCGCTTCGTCGTGATTCGGCAGTTGCGGCAGATCGGAGGCGAGCTTCTCCATCAGTGCGAGCAGCTCGTCGGGGACCGGATCCGGATCGCTGCTCATCGATTGGAGTGTAACGTCCAACCGCAGAGCTTGTAGAGCACACGCGCGCCGACGTTCGCGTCCCACTCGTCGCCGTCGGGGCCGGGGACGACCTCGTTGAGGTCGAAGCCGATGATCGTGTGGCCCCTCTCGACGACGCGCTTGATCAAATACGCGGCCTGCTGGAACGACAGCCCACCGGGCACAGGCGTACCCGTACTCGGGCAGAGCGCAGGGTCGAGGCCATCGATGTCGAACGACACGTAGACCTGACGCGGCAGGTCCTTGACGATCGCGTCGCAGATGTCGCGCCAGGTTTCGCCAGCGAACCCACGCTCGGCGAGCGATGCATCGTGATGCACGACCACGCGGCCATTCGCGGCGGCAACGGCATCGGCCTCGCGCTTCGCGAAGTCGCGGATACCGACCTGCACGAGCCGCTTCACTTGCGGAATCTTCTTGATCACGTTGTACATGATCGATGCGTGCGACCACTCGAAGCCTTCGTAGGCATCGCGCAGATCGCAGTGCGCGTCGACATGCAGGATCCCGAAGCTGTCGTAGCTCTCGGCCATCCGCGCGATCGCGCCGAACGGCACCGAGTGATCGCCACCGACGACGCCGACGAGCTTACCGGCCTTCAGCAGGCGATCGACTTGTTCGTAAACGTGGCGATTGAGACGCGCACCGGCTTCGTTGACCCGCGCGAGCGATTGCGCGAGTGCTGTGTCGTCGCCAATGCGGCCGCCGACCTCGATGATTTTCTCGGCATCGACGCGCGCGCTCATGTTCCAGCGCACGACCTCGTCGGGAATGTCGAGCATCGTGATGCCAGCGCGCCACGGCTCGCCGAGATCGGCGTCGTAGAGATCGAGCTGGTGACTCGCAGAGCGAATCGCCGCCGGACCGCGCGATGTGCCGGGGCGATACGACGTCGTCGCGTCCCACGGCACCGGCACGATCACGAGCCGCGCCTCGTCGACCGTCGTCGGCAGCCCGAACAGACCGGCGTCGGCGGGTGGCGCCGCGTCGGCGTCGTGCTCCTGCGTGCTCACTCGCCGCCCTCTTGCGGATCGGAGGAACGCGTGTCGCGGTCGTCCTCGTCGCCTTCCGCGGGCGCTTTGACGTCCTTCTCGTCCTCGCCTTCCTTCATCTGCTGCGACTCGGACGCGGCGGGGCTCTGCGGAGCTTTCTTCTTGCCGCAGCCCCCGAAAGCGAGTGTCGCGAGGCTGACGACGATCACTAGTGCGATGCGCATGGCGGCATACTACTTCTTGCGCTGGAGCAAGTCGCCGAGCGTGCCGAGCTTCTGCGGCGCCCTCGGTACAGCAGCGACGTCGTCGGGGCTCGCATCCGTCGACGCGGCGAGCGACAGTGACAGCCGGCGCTTGTCGTGGTCGACCGCGAGCACGGTCGCTTCGACCTGCTGACCGATCGAGACCACTTCCTTCGGATGATTGATGCGGCGGCCGGCGCCAAGCTCGCTGATGTGAACGAGGCCTTCGACGCCGGGCGCGATCTCGACGAATGCGCCGAACGGCTGCAGCCGCGTGATCGTTCCCTTCACGCGCGCGCCTTCGCCGAGTGATGCTGTCGCGTCGCGCCATGGATCGTTCGCGAGCGCCTTCAAGCTCAGGCTGATCCGGTCACCCTTCTCGCCCGGCTCGATCTTGAGCACCGCAACGTCGAGCTCCTGGCCGAGCGACAGCACGTCCTCGGGCTTCTCGACGCGCGCGAACCCGAGCTCCGACACGTGCAGCATGCCTTCGATGCCACCGAGATCGACGAACGCGCCAAACGGCTTGAAGCCGACGACCTTGCCGCGTAGTACGGCACCGGGCGCGAGCTTCTTGCGCGTCTCGGTCGCGAGCTTCTCTTGCGCTTCCTCGACGAGCGCGCGGCGCGACAGGACGAGGTTGCGCGGCTCGTAGCGCGTGATCTTGAACGTCAGCTTCTGCCCGACGTACGTCGCGAGATCCTCGACGAAGCGATTGTCGACCTGCGACGCCGGGCAAAACCCACGCACGCCGGCGACGTCGACGGATACGCCGCCCTTGATGACCTCGGTCACCGTGCCTTCGACGGGAATGCCGAGCTCGAACGCCTGCTGCAGCTCGGCGCGCGCTTCGGGGCCGCGCGTCACCTTCGTGCGCAGCATCAGTACGCCGCCGGTATCCGAGACGATGCGCGCTTCGATCACGTCGCCGACTTTGACGAGCAGCTTGCCGTCCTTGTCGCTGACCTGATTCTTCTCGAGCTGGCCTTCCGCCTTGCCGCCGAGATCGACGAACACGGCTTCCTTGCCGATCGAGATCACCTTGCCTTTGATGACGTCGCCGATCTTCGGGCGCTTCGCCTTCGGCTTGTCGCGTTCGCTCTCCGCAAACATTGCGGCAAAGTCTTCGTCCTCGGTGGCCATGGGTGGCGCACTCTACGCGACGAGACCCGCATCGTAAAGGCGATGCGAACGGCGCCAGTACCGCGGCTTGCTTAGTTCGACGCGCGGACTTCCGCGGGCTTCGCCGACGACGGCGGCGGGACGACGAGGTCGTCGATCACCGTGCGGGCGGCGTTCGTGAGGCCGAGCGACCTCGCGCTGAGGAAGCCGACCTTGCGCATCGCCCAGTCCCACACGCGCGTCGGGAACATGCGTGCGAACAGGATCACGAAGTTCGTCGAGAATGGCGCGACGTAGCGCGCGGCCGGACGGCGAGCATTGACCGCGCGTGCGATCGCCTTCGCGATCACGATCGGGTTCGACGCGAAACGGTCAGCCGTCTTCGACATCTGCTCGTACTTCGCGACCGCGACCTTGTAAGGCGTGTTCTCGAGCTGCTTGAGGTTGCCGGCCGCAGTCGCCTCGAAGTTCGTGCGGATCACGCCGGGCTCGATCATCGCGACGTCGATGCCGAACGGACGCAGCTCGTACCGCATCGCATCCGACAGCGACTCGACCGCATACTTCGTCGAGTTGTAGACGCCGAAGTAGGGCAGCGTGATGCGGCCGCCGACGCTGGACACGTTGATGATGCGGCCGCTGCGGCGCTGCATCATGGCGGGCAAGAACGCGCGCGTGACGTTCATGAGGCCGAACACGTTCGTCTCGTACTGGCGACGCATCTCGGAGTCGGTGATCTCCGACGTCGGGCCGAGCACGCCGAAGCCCGCGTTGTTGACGAGGACATCGAGACCACGACCACTCGTCAGCGCATCGACTGCACGCGCGGCCGCTTCGATCGATGCGAGCGACGTGACGTCGAGCAGAAGCGTGTCGAGCTTGCCCTTGCCGAGGATC
>DASUFX010000156.1:0-10516 GCA_036274355.1 Kofleriaceae bacterium
ACCTGTCGGCCTGTCGCACCTCGTGATACGTAGAGCCACTATGCGTTTTGCCTTGGTCTTTGTGGCGGTGGCGGCGTGTGACGGTGGGCCCAAGCTCACCCCGGACGCGGGCGCAGACAGCAATGCAATGGCCGATGCACCGGTCGATGCTCCGTCCGGAATCCTGGGCACGTGGCGCGACACGTTCATCACCGTCAGCGGCACGCAATCGATGTCGGCGTGCAGCGCGGCGCCGTCCGCGCTCGTGGTCGATGCGACGACTGCGGCGGTCACGCCGTACTCGGGCGCGTGCAAGACGGATGGCTCGTTCCACATCATGGCGCCAGCAAACCTCGGCGCGTATTACCTGCGGGTCGCGGGCGCGCTCTACGAGACGACGAAGCACGCCGACCTCGATCTGTCGACCGACCATCTCGGCCGCAACGACGTCGCCGCGATCACCGGCGTGGACCTCACGCTCAGCATGACCGGCCTCGACGCGTGGGGCGCGGGCGACGTGCTGATGGCGTTCGGCGCGAACATCGGCTACTTCCAGAACCTGTCGTTCACGTCAGGTGGTCCGGTGAACGGCAGCACGAACCTCACCGGCACCGCGCCGTGGGCTGGCTACAAGATCGACGCGGCGAAGTCCGACAGCCTGCAAGTCGTCCAGCTCGGCGTGCACTCGACCGCCGGCGGGCTCTCGTATCTGTCGCTCGATCGTTCCTTCGACGTCTCGCCGTTCACGATGACGAACAACACGGCGCAGAACGTCCAGGGTGCGTTCACGCCACCATCCGCGGGCACGCTGGCGCTCAACGTCAACGTCAACAGCTTCAACCAGTTCGCGACGGTCGCGAGTCCCGACGTCAGCGCGAAGACGATTGCGGGCAGCGCGTATGCTGCGCCGTCGGCCGAAGTGATTCCGTCACCGTCGCTGATCTCGTTCGCGCGTGACAGCACGGGCTTGTCGGCCCTGAACTTCGGCACGCTCGACTATGGCGATCCGTTCCCGACGGCGTGGAGCCGCTTCGTCAAGGTTACCGAGGCGTTCTCGGTCCCGTACACGTGGAACAACATCAGCGGCACGATGAACGCGTTCATGACGCGCGTGATGACGAAGGCCGAAGCCGAAGCGAACATCATCGACGCTCGCCTCGGCCCGCCGCTCAATCCGACGTTCGACGGTGCCAACGCGTTCACCGCGACAAACATCAGCCCGGTGCCGATGGTCAGCTGGCAAGCACCGTCGCTCGGTACGGCGACTGATTACGAGCTCGTCGTCTACGAGGTGCAGATCAACGGCACGAGCCTGAAGTTCAGCCCGACGCTCCGCCTGTCGACGAAGCAAACGTCGGTGCGCGTGCCCGCCGGGTATCTGCTCGGCCAGCGCCAGTACATGTTCGTGATCCGCGCGCGCTCGCGCGACGGCGAAGATTTGTACGGCACGCCGCTGCGCATGGGCGAGTCGACGTCGACCGCCGACACGCTGACCGCGCTCGTCACGACGGACTCGTAACGCTACGGCGCCGCCGAACCGCTTGGAGGCGGAATGGCCGGGCGCTTCAGCTTCGATTCCAGCCAGTCCGTGGCGCGCTTCGCGACGAGCCGCTCCGCGATGTCTTTGCCGAGCGCGATCAGCTGCTGCATTTCTTCGTGCGTGTCGTGCGCCAACGCGACGACCGGCAGTTGCACGGGGAGCTCGACCGGCGCCGACCCGAACAGCGACCCCGACGCGGTGAGCACGCCCTTCGCGTACGACAGGTGCAGCGTGATTCCAGCCGGCAGCTCGAGCTTCGCGCGCAGCGTCTCGAGCGTGAGCAGCCAGGACAGCGGTGTGCGCAGCGTCGTCGGCCCGCTCTCGGCGTGCTCGATCGCGATCTCGATGCGGCCGAGGCTCGGCATCACCGCGCTCGGCTGGAACACGAGCACCGCGTCGTCGATGACGATGTGCTCGGCGTGGATCGGTTTTCGCTTCGGCCGCGGCACCTTGAACAGTTGCGTGCTCGACACCTCCATGCGCACGCCAGTGACCGCGAGCTCGCTGCAATCGCGATCGACGAGCGCCCAGCCGAGCGGCCCAAGCTCGCAGCGCACTCCGGCGACATCGATCGACAGCTTGCCGAGCGGATCATCGTGGCGCACCGCGAGGCGCTCCATCGACCACCGGCCGCGAATCAGCGCGAGGTTGCTGTCGTCGATCGTGACGATCGCCTGCAGCGACTCGGCGAGCCGGTCGACCGTCTTGCGCTCCTGGTGGCTACCGATCGCGATGCCCAGGACCCACAGCACGACGAGCCAGCCGGCAAGAACGCCGACGATGACCTTCGCGACCCGCTTCCACACCCGCCGATCCTAGCGTGTCTCCGCGCCTGAGGCCTGAGGGCCCGAGGCCTGAGGCCCGCTAGACGTCGAGCTCGCCGATTACAGCGGCGTTCTCGGTGATCAGCTTGAATCGCGCAGCAACGTCTTTGCCCATCAGGTCGGAGATGACCTGATCGGTGAGCAGCTGCTCGCCGTCCTTCACCGTCACGCGTAGCACCTGGCGCGTCTTCGGATCGAGCGTCGTCTGCTTCAGCGTCTCTGGGTTCATCTCGCCGAGACCTTTGAACCGCGTGATGCTCGGTTTGCTGTTGCTCTTCGCGTGCGTCTTGAGCAGCCGCTCTTTGTGCAGATCGTCGAGTGCCCAGAGCGTCTGTTTGCCGATGTCGATGCGATACAGCGGCGGCTGGCCGAGGAAGACGTGGCCGGCATCGATCAGCGGCCGCATGTGACGGAAGAAGAACGTCATCAGCAGCGTCGAGATGTGATGCCCGTCGGCGTCGGCATCCATCAGCAGGATGATCTTGCCGTAGCGCAGCTTGCCGAGATCGAACGTCTCGCCCATGCCGCAGCCGAGCGCACTGACGATGTCCGCCAGCTCCTTGTTCGCGAGCAGCTTCTGACCACTCGCCTGCTCCGTGTTGAGCACCTTGCCCTTGAGCGGCAAGATCGCCTGCGTCTTGCGATCGCGGCCTTGCTTCGCGGAGCCACCTGCCGATTCACCCTCGACGATGAACAGCTCGCTGTCGGCCGGATCGGTCGACGAGCAGTCGGCGAGCTTGCCCGGCAGGTTGAGCCGGTGGCTGACCGCCGTCTTGCGCGTGACCTGCTGCGCTGCACGCGATGCTTCACGTGCACGCGCCGCGATGATCGTGCGAGCGACGATGGCCTGGCCCCAGTTCGGGTTCGCGTTGAGATAGTTCTCGAGCGCGGGGCGCACGAGCGCCTCGACCTGCGCCGCGACCTCGGGGTTGTTGAGCCGGTTCTTGGTCTGGCTCTGGAACTGCGGGTCGTGGACGTAGGTCGAGAGCACGGCGACGACGCCCTCGCGGATGTCTTCCGCGGTGAGCGTCACGCCCTTCGGATCGAGCTTGTGCGTCGCGATGTAGTTGCGGATTGCCTTGACGATCGCAGAGCGCAAGCCCGCATCGTGCGTACCGCCGTCGGGCGTCGGCACCGAATTGACGTACGTCTTGAACAGGTCGTCCGGCGACTCGGTCCACTGCAGCGCGAGCTCGATGCCGAGCTGCGCTTCATCGTCCCGCTTCTCCATGTAGAACACGCCGCCGTTCGCCGGCACCGGGTTCTTGCCGCGCTCGGTGACGAGCTTCGGCAGGTACTCCGCGATGCCCTGCGGATGCACGAACCGGTGGGTCATCGACGGCCCCCCACCGGCTTTGCCGGTGGGTGATGAGGTGCCGGTCTCGTCGACGAAAATGATCTCGAGGCCGCCGTGCAGGTAGCTCTTCGCCTCGAGTCGCTCCGCGATCAGCTCGGCGTCGAAGTGCAGCTTGCCGCCGAACACCTCGTCGTCGGGTGAAAACGTCACCGTCGTGCCGCTACCGCGCGCGGGGCCGAGCTTCTTCAGCTTGCCCTTCGGCTCGCCGCGCTGAAACGTCATCTCGAAGCGCTCGCTATCGCGCTTCACGGTCGCGACCAGCTCACTCGACAGCGCGTTGACGACCGCCGCGCCGACGCCGTGCAGACCGCCCGATACTGCGTAGCTCTTGCCGCGTTCGAACTTACCGCCCGAGTGAAGGGTCGTGAAGATCACCTCGAGGGCGCTCTTCTTGAACTTCTTCATCACGTCGACGGGAATGCCGCGCCCGTTGTCCTCGACGGTGCAGGTCTTGCCATCCTTGTGCAGCGTGACCTCGACCTTCGTCGCGTGCTTGTTGATCACCTCGTCGATCGAGTTGTCGACAACTTCCCAGAGCAGGTGGTGGTAGCCGTCCTTGCCAGTACCACCGATGTACATGCCTGGGCGCTTACGAACGGGATCGAGACCCTCGAGTACCTGGATCTCTTCGCCGGTGTATTTCGATGCCTGCGCCATCTCAGTTCACCTTCGGGCTTCCCTCGACGTTCGCGAGGGGTTGAATGGTCACGGGCTTCGGCACGGCAACGAGCGTGCCCTTCTTGATCACCTGGCGGCCCTTGCCGCCGCGCGAGGTGACCTGTTTCGGATCGGCCTTCTCGGAGTAATCGCGACCGCCCTTCTCGCTCTCGAGCTGGAGCACGTCGCCCTTACCACCGGCGATGAAGCCGACGACGTGGTCACCCGGCGTCACCTTGATCACGGTGACACCTCGGCCCGCGCCCTCGAGCTTCGCGATCTCGTCGGCCTTGCACCACAGAATGTGACCCCTGTGCGTGGCCGCGACGACGACATCGCTGTCGTTGCACGGAATCACGTTGAGGATCTCGTCGCCTTCTTTCGGTCTCGCATAGCGGCGGCCGGCCTTCGTCGTGACCTCGGTGTGCTGCGCAGTCGCGAAGCGGAGGCCAAAGCCGTGCTTCGAGACCGCGAGCAGCGTCGGCGGCACCATCGCGCGTGGGTCGAGCGTCATCGCCGCCACGATCTGTTCGCCGTCGCCGAACTTGAAGTACTTCTGCGCCGGATCGCCGTAACCGGTAGTCGGTGCGATGTCGTTGATCTTGATGACGTAGGCGCTACCGCGGTTCGTGAAGAAGATGACCTTCTCGCGCGTCGAGCCGGGCAGCACGTGGGCGACCGCATCGCCTTCGCGCGTACGGGTCTGCGCCGGATCCTTGAGCTCGCGGACGCGCTTGATCCAGCCGTCCTTGCTGACGACCACGTTCGCGTCTTCCTCGACGATGAACGCGTTCTCGTCGAACTCCATCTCCTCGGCGCCGGCCGCCGCGGTCTTCGTGCGGCGTGGCGTGCCGTACTCCTTCGCGATCTCTTCGAGCTCGGTGCGCACGACGTCTTCGAGCTTCTCTTCGTCGTTGAGGATCTTCTGGATCCGCTTCGCTTCCTTGCTCTTCTCTTCGAGCTCTTCGCGGATGACGTTGATCTCGAGCTTCGCCAGCTTGTAGAGCTTCAGCTCGAGGATCGCGTCGACCTGGATCTCGTCGAGCTTGAACCGCTTGATCAGCTTCTGCGCCGCGTCCTCCTTGCCGTCCGAGGCGCGGATGATCTTGATGGTCTCGTCGAGCGCGTCGAAGATCGTGACGAAGCCGTCGAGGATGTGGATGCGCTTCTTGAGCTGAGCGAGCTGGTACTCGAACCGCCGCGTCGTCGTGATGATGCGGAAGTCGAGGAAGTGCTCGAGCATCTCCTTGATGCCGAGCTTCTTCGGCTGCGGCGGCGCGCCGCTCGGCACGCTGCCATCGTCGAGCAGCTCGGGCGGGACCAGGCACGTGAGGTTCACGTGGAAGGTGTTCTGCAGCGGCGTGTGCTTATAGAGGTAGCCCATCACGAGGTTCGGATCGGCGTCCTTCTTGAGCTCGAGCACGATGCGCACGTCGGTCGTCGACTCGTCGCGCACGTCGAGCAGGAACGGCATCTTGCGCGACACGATCACGTCCGCGATCTTCTGGACGAGATCCGCCTTCGACATCGCGTACGGGATCGACGTGATGACGATGTCCTGCCCGCCGCGCTTCTTCTCCTCGGTCTTGTACTCGCCGCGAATGCGGATCGTGCCGGCGCCTTCCTTGTAGATCTGGCGCAGCTCGACCTTGCTGTTCATCAGCTGGCCACCGGTCGGGAAGTCCGGCCCGTTGATGTACTTCATCAACGTGACGTGCTCGATCTTGCGATCCTTCGACAGCGCGATCAGCGCCTCGACGATCTCCTTCAAGTTGTGCGGCGGGATGTTCGTCGCCATGCCGACCGCGATGCCGGTCGAGCCGTTGACGAGCAGGTTCGGAAACCGCGCCGGCAGCACGACCGGCTCTTCGCTCGTGCCGTCGTAGTTCGCGCGCATGTCGACGGTGTTGAAGTCGAGCTCGCGCAAGAGCTCCATCGCGGGCGGCGCGAGCCGGCACTCGGTGTAACGATAGGCAGCAGCCTCGTCGCCATCGAGTGAACCGAAGTTGCCCGAGCCATCGACGAGCGGCACGCGCAGCGCCCAGTCCTGGGCCATGCGCACCATCGCGTCGTACACCGCGGTGTCGCCGTGCGGGTGATAGCGACCGATCACGTCACCAACGACCTTCGCGCTCTTGCGATGCTTCGCGTCCGGGCGGAGGTGGTTGTCGTTCAGCATCGCGTAGAGGATGCGGCGCTGCACCGGCTTCAATCCGTCGCGCACATCCGGGAGCGCGCGAGACGTGATGACCGAGAGCGCGTAATTCAGATAACGACGGCGTGCCTCGGCTTCGAGCGACGCGTCGTGCATGCCCGGCATGCCCATGCCGTCACCGCCACCGCCCGCGGCCACTCCGCCGCCTCCGCCACCGCCACCGCCACCAGCTGCGGCCTTTGCCTTCTTCCCACCGGATTTCTTGCTGGCGCCATCGCCCTTTGGCGACGCCTTCTTATCGGACTTCTTGGCCATGTCTTGCTCGGATTGGGTCGCACCTTGCCCCGAGTTGGAGAAAAGTTCCAGCTGCTCACGCGACGGCAGATCGCCAGGGGTGCTTGCCATGATTAGGAGACGCTCCGAATATGGATTGTTGGTCCGACACCAAGAGGCGTGATATTGCTCAGCCTCTCGAGGGCCATGGTCCGCAGACGTACGTCCCCGCGCAAGAAAAGGACTGCCTACCCTGCATTGGGAGCGGCTCCCGCCAAGCGCAGCAACGCGTGGGTGCTCCTCATTTTGGGCGCGCTCGTCCTCGTGAACCTGTACGTCTTCGTCTGGGACAAGAAGACCGGCATCAAGGCGGTCCAGAAGCAGGCCGAAGCGGTCACCCCGTCGATGGCCGTTCCTTCGGCGCCGCTCGCCGTTGCCCCGCCGGTCGCCCCGGATGCTGCCGGCAATGCCGCAGCCCCTGCGCCGGTCGGCCCGCCGGGTGCGATCGAGGGCACGGTCGGCAAGTCCGACACGCTTGGCAAGGTGCTCAAGAAGAGCGGCCTGTCCGCAGGCGAAGCCGACGAAGTGATCCGCTCGCTGGCCGGCGTGCTCGATTTCAAGAAGATCCGCCCCGGCCAGACGTTCAAGATCGAGCGCGGTCCCGATGGCCGCGTGAAGCTGTTCGAGCTCGAGCTCTCGAAGATCCAGAAGGTGCGCGCCGAGCGCGAGCCGACCGGCGAGCTGGTCGGCAAGGCCGATGACAGCCAGACGCGTCTGGAGCTAAAGGCGGTCACGGGCACGATCGATTCGTCGCTCTACGCGGCGATCAAGAACTCGGGCGAGACCGCCGCGCTGGTCGACTTCTTTGTCGACGTGTTCGCGTACGACATCGACTTCTACAACGACACGTTCGACGGCGACACGTTCCGCGTCGTGGTCGAGAAACGCTACAAGGACCAGGAGTTCATCCAGTACGGCCGCATCCTCGCCGCCGAGTACAAAGGCAAGGCGGGCACGTTCAAGACGTTCTTCTGGAACGGCAAGTACTACGACGAATCCGGTGAGTCGTCGGAGCGCGGCATGCTGAAGACCCCGCTCAAATTCGCGCGCGTCTCGTCGGGATTCGATCGCAAGCGCATGCATCCGGTGCTGCACACGGTGCGCGCGCACCTCGGCATCGATTACGCCGCGCCCGTCGGCACACCGGTGTGGGCGGCTGCGCCAGGCGTCGTGACCGTCCGCGCACCGAGCGGCGGCGCGGGCAACCTCGTGATGATCCGTCACGACAGCGGCATCGAGACGGCGTACATGCACCTAAGCAAATTCGCCAGCATCAAGGTCGGTCAGCGCATCGATGCGAAGACAGTGATCGGCTTTGTCGGCACCACCGGATTGTCGACGGGCCCACACCTTCATTTCGGGGTGAAAAAGAACGGGGAATACATCGACCCGACAAAGCTCGCGCCGATGCGCGGAAAGCCCGTGCCACGCAGCCAGATCGACGCGTTCCGTGCCGAAGCGGCAAAGCTGGAAGGCAAGATGACGGATGCCACGATCGGCCTTGCCGATCCGAGACTTCCTCGTCATGCTTGATCTGTGGTCAAGCTCCTCGTCGGACTACTAAAGGGCGCGGCAATCGGTGGAGCCGTCGGCTATGGCGCGGTCGCGCTCGCGGACGCGACGGGCTTCAGCAATGCCTGGCTCACGGTCGGACTGATCGGAGCGCTGGTGGGCCTGTTCGTGGGCAAACCGCTGTGGGCGCTGCTCAAGGACAAGAACCAGACCAACATCATCGCGCTCATCAAGGCGGCGTTCGGCTTCGGCGTAGGCTGTGGCCTCTACGCACTGCTCGCAAAGGCCTGGGCGCCTGACCCGAAGCTCCTCGAGGTGTCGGGGTACCCGCTCCTGTACTGGCCGCCGACTGTCGGTGCGCTGATCGGCGGTCTCTACGGCGCGTTCGTGGAGCTCGACGATTCGATCGGCGACGACGGCTCCGGCAAGAAGAAGCCGGCCGCCGCGAAGCAGCTCGATAAGTAGCGGTCCGAGCTACGGATTTCGCGGGAGCACAGCGTACGAGCAGATCCTTGGTCGCCTCGCTGAGGCGCGCTCGTCTCGACTAGCCACTGGCTAAGGCATCAGCCAGTGAGACACTGCAAGTTCCGCGGGGTTGAGCGCGGCGCGCCGGCTGCATTTAATGCCGCCATCCATGCGCGACATCCGGCTCTTCATCGTTGCCCACCTGATGCTCGTTGCGGTCGCGATCGTCGGCAGCCTGTAGCGCGTCACTCGGCGTCGAGGTCGGCATCGACCGAGAGGCCAATCATGTCGGTCGAGCCATCGTAGGTTCCCGACGCGATCATTCCGTCGCCCGAGCCGAACGGGTTGTCGAGCCGCCAGCGGCTCACCGGTTCGGCTTCCTTGATCGACCACGTGCGCGCCCACCCGAGCGTGACCGTGAAGCCGCCGGTCGTCGCCTCGAGCCCGAGGCCGACGGTGTGGCCGCCGAGATCGCCAAACGTCGGCGACATCCGCGCATCCGGCGTCCCTGACGTCGTGAACGCATAGCCGGCGGTCGCCCACAGAAAGCCGCCGATGAGCTCGACATCGACTGCGCCGCGCAGCGCGCCGTGCGTGCGCGACGAGATCCGCGACGCCAGTTTCGGCAGCTCGACGCTCTCGGGTTGCGTCGGCGTCGTGATGTCCGTCAGCATCACGCCGCTGAGGTTCCACTCGGTTGCCGCCGCGCGCTGCGGAAACCAGTAGAGGTCGCCGTTGATCTCGCCGATCACCCGCTCGCCGAGCCAGCGCACGCCAGTGTGTACGATGATCGGTTGCTCGACCTCGAGTCGCGCATGCGCGGCGTTCGTGTCGGCACGCACCTTCGCGTCGGGATCTTCGTTCGTCGACTCCACGTCGCCGGTGACGCGGGCGGGCGCGCTCCACATCACGGCTGCGCCGAGCTCGATGCGCGAGTCCTCGGGCGCGATCAGCACGCCGGCCGTCGCGCTCGGCGAGAAGTTGTCGGTGCCCGTGAGCGCGAGCTCGACGTCATGCGCAGGATCGCCGAGCAAGTCGGGCTGCGGCACGCCGAGCACGACGCGATCGACATCACCGGCCCACAGTCGCCGCGATTCGCGGATCGACACGCGCGACGTTCCGAGGGATACGCCGATCGCGACGCTGTCGGTGAGCCGGTGCGCGCCGGCAGCAGTCAGCGTGTCGCGACGGATCGCGCCAGCGAGGCCCGTGTAGCGATACTCGAAGCTGTTGCCGAAGTCGCTCGGTGGCAAACGACCCGGCCGGCGGAACGCGCGCTCGCTGCGCACGCTCGTACCGGCGCCGATGCCGATCACCCAGTTGCAGATCGCGCCTTCGATCGCGATCTGCGGCACGAGCCGCGAGCTCGATTGATCGAGCGCAGCGGGTGCGGTCTTCGCGGCAACCCAGAACATTTCGTCGTCGAGAAACAGGAGCCCGAACTGGATGCGCGTGCTCTCGCGCCGCGCGATCGCCGCAGGATTTGCGAGCAGTGCGCCGCCGCCGTCGTCGGAGACCGTGCCCACCCCTGCTCTACCGATCGATCGAGCGGTGCGACTGCCCACGATCGGCGCTTCGCCGCGCGCCGTTGCGCACCACGCGACGAGCGTCACGAAGGCGGCGCAGCGAGCTAACACAGCGGGACGATATCGCGTCGGCGCCGCCGAGTGGTCGGCGCAGGTGCACGCGATGCA
>DASUFX010000157.1:0-12314 GCA_036274355.1 Kofleriaceae bacterium
TGATGTATTTGGGCCGGATCGTGGAGCTCGCGGATGCGAAGGTCCTGTATCGTGAACCGAAGCATCCCTACACACAGGCACTGCTATCGGCGGTGCCGCGTGTCGCTGTATCCGGGGCGAAATCAAAGCGGGAGCGCATCATTTTGCAAGGTGATGTGCCGAGCCCGCTGGCGCCGCCTACTGGGTGCGCGTTCCATCCACGATGCCCGGTCAAGGACAAGCCCGAAGCCTGCTTCAAAGAGGTGCCGAAGCTGCGTGTGTTATCGAACGGCAGCCGCGCCGCTTGTCACGTCGCCGAATAAGTTAGTATCGAAAGTCCATGCAGTCGCGCTCGGGGGAGCTTGCGATGCGGCCGCTACCGGCCGTGCTCCTCGATCTTCACGAGGACATCGTCACCGGTCGACTCACGCTGCGTCGCGGCAAGGTCAGCAAGAGCGTCGACCTCATCAACGGCAACCCGGTCAGCACCGCGTCGACGCCGCGCGACGAAACGCTCGGTCATTTTCTGACCTCGACCGGCGTGATCACTGAAGACCAGCACCGCGAGGCCGTGCAGCGCGCGGCGAAGGCGGACAGCAAGCTCGGCGAGGCGCTCGTCGCGATGCAGGTGCTGAGCGTCGAGCAGCTGATCGAGCAGCTCGGCAAGCAGGCCCGCCACAAGCTCGTGCAAGCGTTGCGCTGGCCGCAGGGTGCGTGGCGGTTCGAGGAGGGTCGCGAGCCGATCGAGGGCATGCAGCTGCGCATGATCGAGGTCGTGCTCGGCGGCCTGCGCGAGACCGCGGTCGAAGACCTCGGCCGGCTGTCGCGACTCGACGGTATGTCGTTCGAGCTGACCGAGCGTGGCACGCGGCTCAAGCACGAGCTGAAGAAGGCGTTTGGCGAGCGCGCGCTTGCGGTGCTCGCGGCGGGCGGGCCGATCACCGACATCGAGAAAGCGCTCGGTGATCGCGTGCAGGCGCGCGTCGCGCTCGATTCGATGCTGCTCTGCGACGCGATCGTGTCGAAGGCGAAGGCCGTCGGGCTCGGCGCGCAGCTCGCGAAGGTGAAGGTTGCACAGGTGCCGGCACCATCGCCGGCGATCGAGATCGAGCCCGACGAGCCGCCGCCGGAAGGCGAGGAGGGCGAGGAGCTGTTCGCGCTGCTGTTCGACGAGATCGAAGGCGGCGAGGACGATCACAAGACGAAGGACGGCGAGAAGCCGCTCGACTTCGAGCTCGACGCCGTCGAGGCCGTCGACGACCACAACGATTCGGGCGTCGTCTCGATGGTCGATGTCCAGGAGACGATCCAGAAGCGCGCGAAGGCGCAGGCGGCGCGGCAGGCGATCATCGCCGAGCACCAGCGCATCCAGGGCGCCGATCATTACGCTGTTCTATTGATCGATCGCGACGCGACGAAGGACGACATCGACGGCGGCTACCAGGTCAAGCTCACGCTGCTGCAGCGCAAGACCGACGAGGTCACTGACCCGCAGGACCGCGCGAAGCTCGATCGCATCATCACCGCGTACAACACCGCGCGTGCGACGCTGCTCGATCCGCAGAAGCGTGCTGCCTACAATCGCGAGCTGGCAGGTGGCGAGCTCGTCGAGGGTCCGCCCGCGATCGATACCGAGCTGCAGTTCCGCATGGCGGAGGAGCTGCTCGCGAAGAAGCAGTGGGCGCAGGCGATCGGCATGCTGAAGACCGTGATCTCGCAATCGCCGAACGAGGCCGATTATCACGCGGCGCTCGGCTGGGCGACGTGGAATGCGGGCAACGCGCAGGCAAACGCCGCCGACGAAGCGCGCAATTACCTGAACCACGCACTGTCGATCAATCCCGATCACCCGGCTGCGCACGACTACAAGGGCCGCATCGATGCGTCGTTGCGCGTCGACGACGCGAACGCGGTGTTTCACCTCGAGCGCGCACTCGATCTCGATCCGCAACGCACCGAGGCGCTCGCGACGCTCGAGAACCTGCTCGTCGCGCGCGGCGAGCTGCGCCGCTTCGAGCGGATCATGAAGCGCTTGCTGTTCCGCTTGCGCGGCAAGACCCACAGCGTCGAGGCGTCGGCATGGGCGCGGCTCACACGGCTCTATCTCGATCATCTCGACGATCCTGGTGCCGCCGCGGTCGCGCTCGGCAACGCGAAGAAGCTCGCGCCGACGCTCCCAGAGGTCGTTGCGCTCGCGAATCGCGCCGAGCGCCGCCGACCACCCGAGCCGCCGCGCGCGGGCTGGCGCGAAGCTCTCGGCGACGCGAGCACCGGCGTCGCGCTCGTCAACAGCACGGCCGCCGCCGGTCACACCGATGCCGCGTTCCTCGCCGCGTCGACGATGGTCGCGCTCGGCACCGCCGACGACTCGCTCGGTGCGCTCTACGAGCAACATCGCATCCGCAACCTCGTGATCCCGAGCCCGCTCGATCACGATCACTGGTCGCTGTTACGCCACAAGGACGACACGCCGGAGCTCGGTGGGCTCCTCGAGCTCGTCGCGCCCGCAGTTCACGCACTCGCGCCGATGCGACTCGCCGACAGCGACCTCGACGCGGGCCAGCGTGTCGCCGACTCCGAGCTGCCGCCGGTGTTCTCGCGCATGCGTAACCAGCTCGCCGAAGTGCTCGGCATTGGCGGCGACGCCGCGGTGTACGCGCGCACCGAGCTCGGCTTTCAGATCCACGTCGTCGCGAGCGATCCGCCGGTGCTCGTTGCCGGCGACGAGGCGCTCACGGCACCCGAACGCCCGGACCTCATGTTCCGGCTCGCACGCGCGATGACATTCTTGTGGCCGGGCCGCGCGGTCGGTGCGTCGCGACCAGGTCGCGTGCTCAAGGCAGTCGTCCTGTCGGTCGTGCGCGAAGCAGCCGGTACCGACCTCGGCATCGACGATCCGCTTGCGAAGACCGCGGACGTCGCGATGATCGCGGTAGCGCCGGAGCTTCGCGAGCAGGCACGCGCCGCGGCGCTGCGTCTGCTGTCGCGCGTGGGCGGTGGCCTGAACCTGTCGCTGTGGTCGCGCTCGTTGTCGCGTACCGCCGACCGGACCGGCATGCTGCTCTGCGGCGACGTTCCCGCGGCATTCACGGGCGCTAAGGAAATGGGCGATCTGGACCGCGACCTCGTCGAGTTTGCCTATAGCGCGGCGCATGTCGCGCTGCGCCGGCAACTCGGCATGTCTAGAGGATAGAACCCGCGCTATAAGACGGTCGGTGGACGACCGACCCTTGGCGAAGCCCGAGCATCTGCGCGACGCACCGACGTCGCGTGGGGCATGGCTCGCGCAGCGCCCAGCGGCGCTCGCATCGCTGGTGCTCGGCGTGCTCTCGTTCATTGTCGTCGCCGCGACGCAAACGCAGCTATGGTCGACACCAGACTGGCGCATCAGCGTGCCGGGCTTTGCGCTCGCTGCGGGTGCGTCGTTGATGTCGCTGTGGCGGCGGGAGCGTGGTCACGCTCTGTGGCTCGCAGGTGTCGGCTTTGCCGGCGCCGCGCTCGTGCTCGGCTGGTTCTTCATGCTCGCGCTGGTGATCGGCGCGACGTTACTCTTGATGCTGATTCTCCATACCTTCATGTGAGGCTGCCATGACCCGCGAAGATTCCGACCTCATCTACGACTGGAACTCCGTCGAGAAGGTGGCACCGCTCTCTCCGAAGAAGCGCATCCAGTTCCTCGACGAAACGCTGCGCGATGGCATTCAGTCGCCGTCGGTCGTCGATCCGGCGATCGACGACAAGCTGCGCATCGTCGACCTCGCGAACGATCTCGGCATCGACACGATGGACATCGGTCTGCCGGGCGCCGGCAAGCGCGCGATCGAAGATGTCACCGTGATCGCCGAGCACATTCGCGACGCGAAGCTGCGCGTGAAGGCGTCGTGCGCGGCGCGCACGCACATCAACGACGTCCAGGCGATCGTCGACATCTCGCAGAAGGTCGGCATCGAGATCGAGGTGCTCTGCTTCATCGGCAGCTCGCCGATCCGCCAGTACGCCGAGGACTGGGACATCTCGCGGATGATGAAGCTGTCGGCGGACGCGATCGATCTCGGTCGCAAATACAACCTGCCGGTCGCTTACGTCACCGAGGACACGACGCGCTCGCGTCCCGAGGTGCTCACGAAGCTGTTCACGAACGCGGTCGAACACGGCGCGTCGCGCCTGATCGTCTGCGACACCGTCGGCCACGTCACGCCGGATGGAATTCGGAATTTGTTGAAGTTCACGCGCAACGTGCTCGACGGTATGGGCCGCCCGGACGTCGGCATCGATTGGCACGGTCACAACGACCGCGGCTTCGGCGTGGTGAACTCGATCTTCGCGATCGAGTACGGCGCCGATCGCATCCACGGCACCGCGCTCGGCATCGGTGAGCGCGTCGGCAATGCGGCGCTCGATCAGATCCTGTTCAACCTCAAGCTGCTCGGCGAGCTGCCCGAGCATGATCTGACGAAGCTCGTGCTGTGGTGCAAGGTCGTGTCGCAAGCGACGCGCGTGCCGATCCATCCGCAGTATCCGCTCGTCGGCAGCGATGCGTTCCGCACCGCGACCGGCGTGCACGCTGCCGCGATCATCAAGGCCGAGAAGAAGGGCCACGAGTGGCTCGCCGACCGCATCTACTCCGGCGTGCCCGCGGGCATGTTCGGCAAAGAGCAGGAGATCGAAGTCGGTCACTACTCGGGCGAGTCGAACGTCGTCTACTGGCTCAAGAAGCGCGGCTACGACCCGACGAAGGACCTCGTCGCTGCCGTGCTCGCTGCCGCGAAGCGCGGCAACCGCGTGCTCACCGACGACGAGATCGTCGCCGTGATCAAATCGCAGCCGGCCTAGGCCGCGTTGACGATCGGCCAGCGTTTGCCGGCCGCCGCGAGCACGAAGCCGGCGTCGTCCTCGACGACGTGCTCGGCGACCTGGTGGTACGCCGATCCGCCGATGCGCCCTTTGAGCTTGCCGCCGCGTACCCTGGCGTAGAGCGCGTGGTCGTCGGCCTGGCGGAGTGATGCGTAGTCGAGCTCTTCCTCCTGGCCGTCGTCCCACAGGATCATGCAGCGATCGCCGCCGTCCCAGCGTGCCGATTGCGCGCGCAGATGCGCGTCATCGACGTCGACATACGCGTAGCGCTTTTCGTCGAGACGCACGATGTCGCGGCCATCGTCGCGGACATCGAGCCAGCGCAGCAGCGCTACACGAAGTCGTGGGTGCGTGATGGGCGAGCCTTCGTGCCAGAACGTGCCGGCGCGGTCCAGGCGGAGCCCGATCGCCCGCATCTTTTCGATCAGCTCGGGCGTCAGTTGCATACGCGCACTATGACAGACGCGTGATGCGATCCTTGGTGAGAAGCTTTTGCTTCTTCAGCCGAGCGATTTCGTTTCTCTCGGTCGGGGTCAGTGCCCGTCGTCTCTCGAGTTGTTGCAGGAGCTCATCGAGGCGGCGGTGTTCGGCAGTCAGTTCGGCGAGCAGCGTTTCTTTCGAAAGCTCGTTGGTGCTCAAGCGGCGTCCTCCGACACTGTGACCATGTACCTCGACGATACCCCCGGATCGGGAGTGCGGCAACGCGAGAGTGCATGACGAACAATCACCGCTTACGGAGCGCGCCCGGTACCCCGTTGGGATATTTGACCTCCGCCTCCGACGGCCGGATGTACGTCGGCGCACCGCTGACGAGCGCGTCGACGCGTGCACCGCCTTGCGCGATGATCGCGACCGCGCTGCCGCTCGGTGTTTGCCCCCATGTGCCAGGTAGCTGCGCGAGCTCGGGATACGCGCCAGCTGCATCGCCGACGAAGCGCGCACCCGCGGGCGCGAATGCGGCAAGCTCGCCGGGTGGCAGCACGCGCTCCTCGCCGACGAGCGCGGGACCACTGCTGCCGATCGCGTACGCGCCCGCGTAGACCTCACCGCGTCGCGCGTCGAGCACGCCGACGACGATGGCGCTCGGATCCGCGACGAGATCGGGCAGCGCGAGCGCCGCGAGCGACGACACCGCCCACAGTGGCCTCACTGCCGCGAACGCGATGCCCTTCGCGGTCGCCATGCCGATACGCAGGCCGGTGAACGATCCGGGACCGGCGCCGATCGCGATGCCATCGAGGTCGCGCGCGGTGACGCCGGCAGCGGTGCACACGGCGTCGACGAGAACGAGCAGATCGGCGCGATGGCCTGACGTGTCGCTGCGCTGCTCGGCGAGCACGTGCTGGCCCTGCACGACCGCGACGCTCGCGATGTTGCTCGCCGTATCGATGCCGAGGACCTTCACGAGAAGAAGAACCGGATGACGTCGTTGCGCGCTGCGAGCAGCACGATGAGGCCGATCACGACGAGGCCCGCTTGCTGGATACGCACGCGCGCCTTCGCAGGTAGCGGCTTGCGCATCGCGCCTTCGACCGCAAAGACGAGGAGGTGGCCGCCGTCGAGCATCGGAATCGGCAGCAGGTTGATGAGGCCGAGATTGATGCTGATCAGCGCGATCATCAGCAGGAACGCGTCCCAGCCCTGATTGCCCGAGACCGATGCGACTCGATACATCATGAGCGGGCCGCCGAGCGCATCCGACGGCTTGTCGCCGCTCACGATCTGGAAGAAGCCGCTGACCATCGTGCTGATCGTGTCGCCGGTGCGCTCGAGCGCCTTCGACAACGCGTAGCCGAAGCGGCCTTCGATCGGCGTCATCGCGCCGGTGCCGCGATCGACGTCGTTTCGCGCGCCGAACACGAGCCGCGTGACGGTGTGGCCGTAGTCGTCGAGCTCCTTGCGCTGCACCTGCGTGAGCTCGGCGGACAGCGTCTCGGTCTTGCCCGCGGTGGTCGCGCGCTTCCACGTCAGCTTGTATGTCTTCGTCGGCTCCGCTTGCAGGCGCTGATCGAATTCGAGCCAGTGCGCGACCGGTTTGTCGTCGAGCGCGACGATCAGATCGCCGGGCTTGAGGCCGGCGCTGTCGGCGGGTGAGCCCGGATCGACGTGCGCGACGAACATCTCGGCGTGCTCGAGGCCGGTGTACGTGTGACGCTTGAGCGTCGGATCGAGCTCGGTCTCGGGGACGAGATCCGCGAAGCCCGGCGACAGCAGTTGGATCTGCGGCACGCCCGGCAGCTCGGTACCGCGGAAGTACACGATGCTGCTCCGGCGTGCGATGCGGCCGAGATCGTGGATGACGTCGTTCCAGTTGCGAACCGGCTGACCATCGACGCTGATGATCAAGTCGCCGGTCACGAGGCCGGCGCGACCCGCGGGTGACTCCGCATCGATCACACCGACGAGCGGCACGAACGGCGGATGTGTGATGCCGACGCGGCCTTGCAGCTTCACGCGGCCATCGCGCTGGCGCACGGTTTCCTGGACCGGCGTGACGAAGCGCTCGAACTCCTTGCCGTTGCGCGAGATACGGAGCTGAAGCTCCTTGCCCGGCGAGCTCTGCACGATCTGCTCGATGTCTTCCCAGTAGTGCATCGTGCGGCCGTTGATCTCGAGCACGCGATCGCCGGGCTCGATGCCCGCGCGCGCGGCGGGACCTGCTTCGAGTACGTCGCCGACCTGCGCAGCGGGCAGCATCGTGTGGCCTGCGAAGAACACGAAGTAGATCACGACCGGCAGAATGAGATTTGCGGCCGGGCCGGCGAGCACGATCACGACGCGCTGCCACAGCGGGCGGCTTGCGAAGCTACGGCCTGCGTCGCCCTTTGCCAGCGAGTCGCCTTCGATGCCGAGAATGCGCACGTACCCGCCGAGCGGGAAGACGGCGACCTGGTACTCGGTCTCACCGATCTTCGCACGTACGAGCGGGCGGCCATACCCGAACGAGAACCGCAATACCTTCACGTCCAGCAACTTGGCCGCGGCGAAGTGCCCGAGCTCGTGGATGACCACGAGGACCCCGACGAGCAGCAGAAAGTACAGGACGGACATGGAAGCGCGTCCGAGGCTATAGCAGAGCTGGTATCCTGGGGACTAGGTGGCTTCAAAGTCCCAACAGGACACGCCGTCTGTAGACGTCGAAGAGCTCCTCGACACGGTCGATTCGACGCTCGACCGGCTCAAGACGCTCTACGAACAATACTTTCTCGGGATCCAGAAGCAGGCGCCGGCGTTCATCCACAGCGATGTCGAGCGCAAGCTGCGCGACCTGACCCAGATCAACATCCGCAACACGGGCCTGCGCTACCGGCTCGCGACACTGCAGCAGAAGTTTGGCTCGTACAACTCGTACTGGCGCCGCACGCTGCGCCAGATCGAGAACGGCACGTACGCGCGCAACCTCGCCAAGATCGGGCGCGAGGCTGCGAAGAACGGCGCCGACATCCCCGAAGAAATTCTCGCCGCGATGCCAAAGCGCATGCGCGAGCAAGTTCTCCGCGATCGCGATCAAGCACTCGCGCTCGCGAAGCGCCGCAAGCAGCTGGAGCAGGCCGCGAGCGAGGACGGCGCGGCCGACTACGAGGTGCTCGAGGACACCGCCTACGACAGCGAGCCCGAGGTTACCGAGGCGACGCCGATTGCGGCTGCGCCCGTCGTCGAAAAGAAGACGAAGACCGGCGCCTTCGTGCTCGATGAGGATGAGCCGATCGACTACAACGCGCTGTTCTCCGCGTTCGACGCTGACGACGCGCCGAAGGCCGGCGTGCGCAACAAGATCCCGACGGTTCAGCCGGCCACGCGGCCACAACCACTGCGCATGCCGAAGCCGAGCGAACAGCCACGCGCGACGCCCGCCGCGGGAACGCCGCCGCCTGCGAGCACAGCGAAGCCCGCCGTCGGCACGTCGCCGCCGCCGTCGGCGAGCGCAAAGCCCGCCGAGCCCGCGAAGTCTGCGGCAACCGTAGACGCGATGATCAATTCGATTCCGCGCCCGGTCGCTCAGCAGCCGAGCGGGCCGACGTCGAGCGGTGTGCCGCGTGCGATCGGTCAGCAGCCGAGCCAACCGACGTCGAGCGGCGTGCCGCGTCCGGTCGCTAAGCAGCCGAGCGAGCCGACGTCGAGTGGCGTGCCGCGCCCCGTCGGTCAGCAACCAAGTCAGCCGACCGCGACCCCACCTGGCGGAGCCAGGCTCGCGCGCGTCACGCCGGTGCAGGTAGCGGTGCCACGCTCGCAGGATCCGACGCGGCAGACCGGTCCCGTCCCGCGAATTTCGGATCCGTCACGGCAGACCGGTCCCGTGCCGGCAATCGATCCATCGCGACAGACGGGCCCTATGCAGGCGGGTGATCCGTCGCGGCAGACGGGGCCGGTGCAGCGGGTCGATCCGTCGCGGCAGACCGGGCCGACGCCCGCCATCCCACGCCCGGCCACTGGCCAAGTGCACACGATTCCGCGTCCAGCGCCGTCGCAACAGTCGCGGCCGATTCCGGTGATCCCGGGCTCGGCGCAGCAGACCGGGCCGGTGCCGGTCGAGTCGATGAACGGCCCGTTCCCGCGCACGCCCGCCTCCGAAAAATCAGGACCGACGCCGACGACACAGCGTCAGACCGGTTCGGTTCCGGTGCCGACGACGCAGCGCCAGACCGCCTCGGTGCCGGTGCCGACGACGCAGCGGCAGAGCGGTTCGGTGCCGGTTCCGACGACGCAGCGCCAAACCGGGCCGATCGCGAAGCCGACGCCATCGTCGACGCCGAAGCCGCCACTCAAACCGCCACCCGGCATGAGCGAAGCCGACGTGAACGCGCTGCACGCGAAGTACGTGCAGGCGAAGCAGGCGATCGGCGAGAAGGTCGACGCCGGCAGCCGCGACAAGCTGCTCAAGACGATCAATCAGACTGCGCCGAAGATCATGGAGCAGTACAAGGCGTCGAGTGTCGACTTCTCGGTCGTCGTCAAAGACAACCAGGTCATCATCAAAGCGAAGCCGAAGACGTAATCCTGCTCCGCCCGGCCACTGGGCCACGCCGGCGGTAGCCGAGCGCGCGTCATCGCCGGCCGTTCGACCGAGCCCGGGGTACAGTCGCGTCATGCCGTTCACGGCGCAGTTTCGCTGCATCGCAGGTTGCTCGGGGACCTATCCGCTCGAGCAGGTGATCTATCGCTGCCCGCAGTGCGGCGACTTGCTCGAAGTCGTGCACGACATCGCGGCGCTGCGCGAGCGCTCGGCGACGCAGTGGAAGCAACTGTTCGGGGAGCGCTGGCGTTCCGTCGAGGAGCCGTACGGCTCGGGCGTGTGGGGCAAGCACGAGTGGGTCGCGCCGCAGCTACGGGCGTCGAACATCGTGTCGTTCCTCGAAGGCGTCACGCACCTGACGCGCGTGCCGCACTACGCGCGCGAGCTCGGGCTCGGTGACGTGCGCGTCAAGCAATGCGGCACGTCGCACTCGGGTTCGTTCAAGGACCTCGGCATGACCGTGCTCGTGTCGATGGTCAAGCAGATGATCACGAACGGCCAGCCGATCCGCGCGATCGCGTGCGCGTCGACGGGCGATACATCCGCTGCGCTCGCCGCCTACGCCGCTGCCGCCGGCATTCGGGCGGTCGTGATCCTGCCGCGGGGGAAGATCTCGACGGCGCAGCTCGTCCAGCCGCTCGCGATGGGCGCGCTCGTGCTCGCGATCGACACCGACTTCGACGGCTGCATGCGGCTCGTGCAAGAGCTCGCGTCGCGCGAAGGCGTCTATCTCGCGAACTCGATGAACTCGCTGCGCCTCGAAGGCCAGAAGACCGTCGCGATCGAGATCGCGCAGCAGCTCGGCTGGACGGTGCCCGACTGGGTCGTGATTCCGGGCGGCAACCTCGGCAACGTGTCCGCGCTCGGTGCCGGCTTCGAGATGCTGCACGCGCTCGGCCTCGTCGATCGCCGGCCGCGGATCTGCGTCGCGCAAGCCGCACACGCCGCGCCGCTCGCCACGAGCTATCAGCACAACTGGGCCGAGCTCGAACCGGTCAAAGCGAAGACCACGCTGGCGTCCGCGATCCAGATCGGGAACCCGGTCAGCTTCAAGAAGGCCGTGCGTGCGCTGCGCGCGTTCGAGGGCGTCGTCGAAGCCGTCAGCGAAGCCGAGCTCGCGGATGCATCCGCACGCGCCGATCGCGGTGGCCTGTTCACGTGCCCGCACACCGGTGTCGCGCTCGCCGCGCTCGAGAAGCTCGCGGCACGCGGCGAGGTCACCAAGGATCAGCGCGTCGTCGTGATCTCGACGGCGAGCGGCCTCAAGTTCGCCGACTTCAAGGTCGGCTATCACGAGGGCACGCTGAAGGACGTGCCGGCGCCGAAGTACCGCAACACGCCGGTCGAGCTGCCCGAGGACTACGACGCCGTCCGCACGGCGCTGCTTCGCGGCCTCGACAAATGACGCCGGTACTGACGCTGATCGGCGTGGTCGAGTCGACGCTCGTCAATCTCGACGATTCGCCGCGCCAAGGTGACGAAGGTGCGCCCGATGCGTGGCTCGTGATCGCTGCTGACTTCGCGGCCGCGCTCGACGGTCTCGCCGCCGGCGACGACATTCTGGTGTTCACGTGGCTCGATCGTGCGCGGCGCGACGTGCTGCGCGTGCATCCGCGTGGCGATCGCACGCGGCCGGAGGAGGGAGTGTTCGCGACGCGCTCGCCACATCGGCCAAATCCGATCGGCTTGCACCGCGTGACGATCGTGGCGATCGAAGGTACGCGCGTACATGTGCGTCCGCTCGAAGCACTCGACGGTACGCCGATCGTCGACATCAAGCCGGTACTCGACGACGAACGCTGACCCGCGTACGATCGGTTCATGAGGATCGCGGCGCGTTGGCTCGGGGGCGGTTCGATCGTGCTCGGAACCCTCGCCGCCCTTCTGATGGTGGTCTCGCTGTATCCCGGGGCGCTCGAACGGCTGAGCCGGGCCGATGCCCAGCGGGCCGAACAATTCCAGTCGCTTGCAAAATAGTCCCGCGGTCCGCGGAACATTTGCCGCCGTCGCGGGTGATACCCGACACGGATGCAGGCGGCCATGGCGCGGCGACCGACCGAGCCGCTCGACGAAGTCACGCTTCGTCGGGCGCAGCGCGGCGATCAGCGCGCGTGGCGTGATCTGATCGATCGATATCAGCAACCGGTGCACTCGCTGATCTGGCGACTGCTCGCCGGGCGCGCACGCCATCGCGTCGAAGACCTCACGCAGGAGACGTTCGTGCGCGTGCTGCGCGCGCTGCCCGGGTTCGATCCATCGGGGCCGGCGAGCCTGTCGACGTGGATCCTGACGATCGCGGCGCGCCTCGCGCTCAACGAGCTGCGCCGTCCCGAGGCCGCTGCGATCGAGCGCGAGCCGATCGGTCGCGATCGTACAGATGCGGACGCCGAGCGGCGGCGCATCGGGGCCGCGATCGCAGCCGGCGTTGCCGAGCTCTCGGATGACCATCGCGCCGTGTTCGTGCTGC
>DASUFX010000158.1:0-6438 GCA_036274355.1 Kofleriaceae bacterium
GGCTCGATGTTCGTACGGCGAATGATCTCGTCAGCCCCGATCGGCCCGTGCGAGCCGGTCGCCATCTCGGCGCACAGCCGGAGTGCCGAGCGCTCGTTGCCGGTGGCGCGACACGCGTCGTGCAGCCATGCCGCTTCGAGCTCGCTCGCGCCGCCGATCTTCTGCAATGCCGCAACCGACGTGATCCGCAGGTCGCGCATCGCCATCGCTGCGATCTGGAGATCCGCAGCGATCACGCCCTGACCACCATCGAGCCCGCGCACGACCGCTTCCGCGAGCTGCGGATCGGCCGCGACGCCCGACAGCGACAACACGCGATCGAAGATCTGCGCCGCCGCAGCGGCCTGGACACGCGGAAGCTCGTACCGGTTGCTCGGCGGAAACAGCGAGCCGGTCCGCCGCTCGAGCGCGCCGAGCGCGTTCAATCGATCGCTCGCGCACACGAACAAGAACCGCGCGCGGCCAGCGGAGCGGCTCACCACTTTCGCGAAAATCTCACTCAGCTCCGACGTGATCCGGTCGTCGTGGACCGCGAGATCGACGTCATCGACGATGAACACGAACTGCTGGCCCTGCACCGCGTTCGAGACCGCACGGATCATGAACGGAATCGGCGCCTCGCCCGAGTTCGGCTGAATCCCAAACGTCGAGAGGCCTATCGCAAAGCTCTGCGCGGGCTGGCTCAAGTCCTCGCACGCAAGGGCAACGACGCCGTGGTCACGCAAATGCGGGATCAATCCCGCGCGCACCAACGAGGTCTTGCCGACACCTTGCTCGCCGAACAGCAGGCCCGCGCGGAAGCCGTCCGCCGTAACCATGCGAGCCAACTCATCTCGTTCGCTCTCGCGGCCCTGCCACACATCACGCTCGGCTTCGCCGAACGGATCGAGGCCCCGCAAGGGCGACACCGTTCCCGGATAAGTCGCGACCGCCACGGCCGCACTATACACAAGGATGTACCGGCGCTGGCGCCGACCATCATCTATGCTTCGTCGCATGGGGCGCTCGTCCGCAGTTCTCTGGTTCGGCGTCGTGCTCGCCGTCGGTGCAACCGATGCCGGTGCCGGCGGTGCGCAGACATCGATCACGGTGTTCGCGACGCAGCCCGCGGCAATTTCGCCGTACGGCGGCATTTCATACGGCGGCTACGGCTCGCCGACCGGTGCGATGATTACCGAGCGGCGCGAGCTCGACGTCACGAGTGGCGGCGAGGTCCGCATCAGCGGCATCGCGTCGACGGTCGATCCGGCCACCGTGCAGCTACGTAGTCTTACCGAACCGGGCGGCCTCTCCGTCAGCGAACAGCGTTTCGTGCCCGGCGCGACGACGCCCGATGAAATCCTCGCGCGCCACGTCGGCGACACCGTCACGATCGTGACGCCCAAAGGCGACGTCAACGGCGTGCTGCGCTCGATCGACTCGCAGACGCTCGTCCTCGAGGTCGGCACCGGCGATCAACGCCGCCTCCAGATGATGCGCCGTGACGGCTACGTCCAGGACATCAAGCTGCCGGCCGGCAAGCAAGTCGACAAGCCGAGCCTCGTCTGGCGCCTCGCGACGAAGAAGCCCGGCAAGCACACCGTCGAGGTCACGTACCGCGCCGACGGCCTGTCGTGGGCGGCCGACTATCTCGCGATCTTCGACGAGACCGCGAAGACGATCGACTTCTCCGCGTGGGCGACGCTGCGCAACTCCACGGGAACGAGCTTCGACGGCGCGGAGCTCACGCTCGTCAGCGGCGGCAGCATGTTGCCGTCGGTCTCGGTGAATCCGTACCAGATGTATGGGCAAGCACCGGTGCGACAGTCGACGCCGCCCCTGCGCTTCACGGTGCCGAGCCTCATCCACGTCGGCAACGGCGAGTCAGTGCAAGTCGAGCTGATGCCGCCGAAGATCGGCGCGAAGGCGCGCTCGATCGTCACCTACGAGGCGGTTCAGGATCTATCGATCAACTATCAGCAGTATCCCGCGAACGACTGCACGATGCTGACGCAGACCACACCCGGTGGCGGCCGCGCCGAGGTCGCGATCGAGGTCGACATTCCCGGCGCGAAGCAGCTACCCGACGGGCGCGTCCGCGTGTTCAAGCGCGCGGCGAAGATGCCCGATCGACTCGAAGTGCTCACCGAAGAACAGCTGCGCGCGAGCGCCGGCATCGCGCGCGTGCGCCTCGCGACGCACACCGAGCTCGTCGGCGAGCGCAAGACGACGTGCACCGTCGACGAACGCGCGCGCACGCTGACCGAGAAGGTCGAAGTCAAGGTCGAGAACAAGGGCAAGCAGTCCGTCGACGCGGTCGTCCGCGAGTTCTTGTGGCGCTACCCGGTGTGGAAGATCGATCCCGCCGACGAGAGCATCAAGGGCACGCGCGGTGGCGCGCAGACCCAGGAGTATCGAGTCGCGGTACCCGCGGGCGCGAAGAAGTCGCTGACGTACACCGTCGTCTATCAGTGGTGAGCGACTAGAGCCGCGTACGTGGCTCGTCGCACACCGCCGTATTTGGTTGCGGCGGCAGCGCCGCTTTCGACGATATGATCGAGCTATGCGAGTGGCCGCGATCATGGTTCTCCTGTGTGCCTGTGGCGACGATGGTGCAAGCAACGCGGTAGATGCATCGCTCGCCGATGCACCGCCTGACGCGCAGGTGAAGAAGGCAGGCCTCGTCGCCATCGTCGAAGACAAGGCGATGAACCAAACGATCGTGCTCGGAAACTTCTTCGTCGATCACAGCACGGTCGTCGCGAGTCGCGATGACGGCTCGTGTCATATCGAACAGCGCAACACGGTGATGGAGCTGCCCATCAACGGCGGCACGATCACGATCATGGGTGGCGGCGCGGGCACGGTATCCGTCCCATTCGATCCGATGGTCGGCGGCTACGTCGCGCAGGGCACTGGCCTCTCGTACGGGCCCGGCGACCAGCTCACGATCTCGACGTCGGGGGCGATGGTACCTCCGTTGTCCGGGCAGCTCGTATTCCCCGTGCGAGTGACGGTGACGAGCGGGACACCCACCGTGCTCCACAAGTCCGGGTTCACGGCGACGTGGGACCCGACGGCGGGCCCCGTCACGATCGGCATCACGCAATACCCGAGCGGCGCGCCCGAGTTGAGGATCACCTGTGCGTTCGACGGTACCGCTGGCACCGGAACCATCCCGGCAGCCGCACTGAGCGACGTGCTGACGACCACCTCTGTCGGCATCGGAGTCTCGATGCAGACCCGGCTGATGGTGATGGCCGGCGATTACCCCGTGAATCTGTTTGCCATCTACGGTGCGCTGGACGCCAACAGCGTTCCGGTTCAGCCCTGACCGTTCGCTCGATAGCAAACCGCGACGTTCGCCGTCATACTTTGAAGACGTTGCGCGAGCGATTCGCCGTCCAGTTGTCCGCAGCACTCGTGCTGATCGGCTGTGGCGCGCGGCAGCCTGCATCGAAGCCCCCTGCTGTGGTGGGCGATGACGTCACGCTGTATCGCGATTGGTCGGTGGTGCGGCAGCGCATCGACCTCGACGTGCCGGCGACCGCGACGACACTCTCGGTAATAGTCGCCGCTGGAATCGCCGCCGATCAAGTCATGGTGATCGATCGCGGCGGCCTCACGATCAACGCGCTGCACGCGCAGACCGATCCGAACGCCGACGATGCGAACAACGAAGAGCCGCTCGACGAGCGGGTCAGCGAGGCGCCGGCGATCGACGAGCCACCACCGCCGGAACCCGAGGATGATGGCGAAGAGCCGCCGAAGCCGGTGAAGGCAGTCGCCGAGATTTCCGAGCCCCGTCACGACGTCAAGCCGACCGAGCTGCGCCTCGATGTCACCGCGCCGCATACCGGCAAGTACTCGATCGTGATCGGCTACATCACGAACCGGCTGCACTGGGACGTCGCGTACACGATGGCGGCGACACCGAAGCGCGACCGCGGCGTGCTGCGCGGTGCACTCGCGATTCGCAACACGACCGGCGTCACGCTTCATGCCGCGACGGCCCGCCTGATCGACGCGGAGCTCGGCGCGTGGCGCGGCAAGTCGGCCGAGCAGCTCGCGACGTCGCTCGTCGGCGGCACACCGGCATCGACCGCACCCGCAGCGGCGCGCGAGCTCGGCTCGATCGACGTCGGCGCCGGCGAGACCCGCGTCGAGCTGATAGGCGCGTCGACGCGCAAGATGAGCTCGGTGCTCGTCTACGATCCGATCGGTACGAAGCTCGACAATCCGGGCGCCGCGCCGCTTCGCGATGCGCGCCTCGGCCTCGATCCACCGCCGTCGACGCGCGTCACCGAGAGCTTCGAGGTTGCGCGCGACCGCGCCGCCACCGTCGGGTTGCCGGCGGGTCCGGTCCGCCTGCTCGAGCGCCGCGCGAACGGCGCACTCGTCGTGCTCGGCGAGTCGCGCCTGTTCGAAGCGACCGCGCGCGTCGCGAACCTCGACACGATCTCGGTCGGCACGGCCGATCGCGTGACCGGCACGCGCGAACGCCACGAGCTCACCATCGACGACGAGAACCGCCGCATCGTCGAGGAATTCGTGATCACGCTCGACAACCAGCGCGAAGCGCCGGTCTCGGTGCTGGTACGTGAACATCTGTACCGCGGCCAGAACTGGACGCTCGCCTATCACAGCGCCGTGGTGGCCTCCAAAGAGGGACCGCAACAGATCGCGCTGCGTGCCGAAGTTCCGGCCAAGCAGAAGCTCAAGATCCTCTACGTCGTGGTGTACACCTGGGGTCAGTGATCGCCAGCGTCTCCGAGCTCACGATCCAGTACGGCAAGCGCGTCGCGGTCGACGGTCTCGACCTCACGCTCGACGGCGGCGAGATCGCGCTGCTGCTGGGACCGAACGGTGCGGGCAAGAGCACGACGCTTTCCGCGATGGCGGGCGCCGTGTTGCCGAGCCGAGGCACGATCAAGGTCGACGGCGAGAACCTCGCGACGGCACCACGCTCGGCGCGCGCGAAGGTCGGCTTCGCCGATCAGCCGCCGGCACTCTACGAGTTCTTCACCGTCGAGGAGCACGTCGGCTTCGTCGCCGAGGCGCGCGGTGCCGCTGCCACTGCGACCGCGGCGGTGCTCGCCGATCTCTCGCTCTCGAAGATCGCGCAGCGGCCGTGCCGCGAGCTGTCATTCGGCATGCGCCAGCGCGTGGGCCTCGCCGCGGCGCTCGTCGGTCCGGTCAAGCTCGTGCTGCTCGACGAGACGCTGAACGGGCTCGACCCGCACGCATCGCGGGCCGCGCGCGCGACTCTGCGTGCTGCCGCCGACAAGGGCGCAGCGATCTTGATGTCGACGCACTTGCTCGGTGTCGCCGAGCGCATGTGCGATCGCATCCTCGTCATGAACAAGGGGAAGCTCGTCGCCGACAAGCGCGGTGACGAGGTGAAACACTTGCTCGCGCAAGGCCCGAACGCCGTCGAGGAGCTCTACGTCTCGCTGATCGCCGACGAGGGCCCGACGTGACGTCGCAGATCCGATCAACCGCCAAGACGTCGACGGACGCCAAGCCGGCTCCCGGCAATGCACAGAGATCAACCGCCAAGACGCCGGCAGACGCCAAGCGCAGAAGGGTTTCGATCCAGAGCGAGCTCCGCGCTGGTTCGCGATCGTCGTGCTCGAGCGCGGCGCATGTTCGTACAGAGCGCCGTCCTGAAGAAGCCCTCCGGCCTTGGCGTCTGCGGCGTCTTGGCGGTTCAACTCGAGAGCGCCGGCCTTGGCGTTTGTGGCGGCTTGGCGGTTCAACTCTCCGAGGAACGCCGTGACGAGCAAGCAGTTCCTCCACTGGACCCGTCTCTACGAGAAGCGCTCCGGTCACGCGCTGCGCGGCTGGATCGTCGCGCTCGTCGCCGGCGTCGCGTTCGCCGGCTTCGTGTACTGGCGCGCCGACGTCGCGGGTCCGATCGCGGCCAGCCATGCGTGGCTCGCCGGCGCACTCGCCGCGTTCGCGCTCGCGTTCATGCGCGTGCCGTTTCACGTCTACTGGCGCCAGGATGCGGCGCTGCTCGCGCAGCTCCCGATCGGCGGCGGCGCGTTGTTCGACGCTGCCTGGCTGCGCTGCATCCGCGCCGCGCTCGCCACCTGCATCACGGTCGCGATCGGCGCGCTACCGCTCGCGCTGCTCGATCGCGAGCTCGTCTCGTTCGCGACGCGGGAGTTTCTGCCGACGCCGATCGCGGGCCCGAGCGCCGCAGGGCTGACGCCGATCGAATTCGCGCTTCGCCACCTCGCCCTCACCGGTGTGCTCGGCCTGTTGGCCGCGTGCCTCATGCCGGCCGTGGCCACGTGGGCGGCGTCGCTCGTGACGCACGGTCGCGACGCACTCGAATTCGCGACCAAGCTCGCCGGCGCGCCCGTGCGCGCGGAGGCGAAGGCGACCGCCGAGCAGATCACCTACACCGATCGCGGGAGCACGAGCGCGATCCTCGGCGCGGTCCCCGGCTTC
>DASUFX010000159.1:0-2220 GCA_036274355.1 Kofleriaceae bacterium
GTCGACGAGTTGAAGTGCTCGATCTTCTCGAAGTGCATCTCGATCGAGCCCTTCTTCTCGCTCACTGAAGCGAGAAGCTTCTCGAACCATGGCTTCAAGATTTCGGGCGGGTTGCGCTCGTTGCTCTTGCCACGCCACACGCAACTAAATGTGGCGTCCGGTGACATCGTCACCTCGATTTGTAGGTCGCCTGAGGTCAGATTCTCCATAGCTCTCCTCTAAGGATCACGCGCCAACCGCACGCCCACGCGTGCCGAATGCTCTGTCGCCAGATAACGCCGGCGGGAAGCCAACCGGCAATCGATCGCCCAATCACACCACGCACCACCACGCGACACCACTTCGCGCGGTTCGCGCGGAGCGGTGCGGCGATGATCAGGAATGCACCAATCGGCGACGCCGCCGGCGAGGTCGCGCACGCCGTAGGGCGACACATCCCACTCGAACGTACCGATCGGCTCGGCGGTCGGCGTGCCCGGTCGGCTGTCGCGCATCTTGCAGAACAACGCGTCGAAGTGATCGCCCCACGGATAGATGCGGCCGTCGGTGCCGCGCGCCGCCTTCTCCCACTCGATCTCGGTCGGCAGCCGCCACGTGCGCCCATCCTTCTTCGAGAGCCACTCCGCGTACGCCTCCGCCGATTCGGCGCTGATGCCGAACACCGGCACGTCAGGATTGCCCTGATCTCCAACGCGTAGCTTCGGGACATGCTTCGAGGCGAACGCCAAGCCGTGCTTGCGCATGTCGTCGAGGAATTGATTCCACTGCAGGAACGTGACCGGGAACCGTTGCAGCACGAACGCAGGCACGTCGGCGATCACAACCTCGTCGCTCTCGCTCGCGAACGGATCGCCGCCGAGTCGCGCCGGGCCCGCCGGAATCAGTACCTCGTTGTCGCCGATCCGGCCGACCTCGGGCGGCTCGACCGAGATCCGGCACAGCTGCCCCGCCTCGATGCTGACCGGCCACGACACCGTGCCCGGACCGTCGCCGATCGTCGACGTCACGACGTAGCGGCCGGCGGCAAGTGACCGGTGTGCACTCGAGCGCTCCTCGATCACCTCGGACGAGCCCTCGACAAGCCGGCGCTGACGCTCGACGAGCTTCGCGAGCGTCACGCGACCGGCATGCGCGCCGATCGTCAACTCGAGCAAACCGTCGCGCTGGAGCTCGCGCACGAACGTGCCATCATCGACCTCGCGGAGCAGCTGCTCGTACGCGACCTGATCGAGCGACTCGCCGCGATGTCGTGCGCGCTGGAGCTCCGCCCAGTACAAACGTGCGAGGCCGCGCCGCGCACGCGTATGGCCTGGCACTGCGTCGAGCGCACGCTCGTAGGCAGAGACGGCCGAGTGGAACGTGCGGACCTGCAGCGCGTCGGTGACCCGCACGATGTCCTCGGCATCCCACAGATCCTGTTTGTCATCGAGCGGCGCAAACGGCAGCACGTCCGCGCGCAGCGCACGAAACACGGTGAGCTTCTCCGGCCGCGACTCGACGAACTCGTGATAGCGCTCCGCCAGCTCGTCACCGGTGTCGGCACTCTTGTCGGCCTCGATGCGCTGCCGCTCCTTCTGCTTGCTACCTTCGATCCATTCTTCGATCGCGTTCGCGAGCTCGCGCACGGTCTCGAGGCGCTGCTCGCGGTCGACCGCGATCGCCTGCATGCAAATCTCCTCGACCTCGCGGGGAATCTCGACCGCGGTCTTCAGCGAGGGCAGCTCCGGTGTCTTGTAGATGCGCGCCGGGTCCTTGCCGACCGCGGTCACGTCGGAGTTGCGCGCGTCCTTGAACGCCGGCAGGCCGCACAGGATCTCGTAGATGATCGCGCCGAGCGCGAACACGTCGGTGCGCCAGTCGAGGCGCTCGATCTTCGGATCCATCTGCTCGGGCGCCATGTAGCCAAGCGTTCCGCCGCGCACGCCGAGCGGATGGTTGCGCGATTGCGCGAGGCCCCAGTCGACGAGCAAGACCTCGCCGTAATCACCGAGCAGAATGTTCGCCGGTTTGATGTCGCAATGGATCACGCCGCGATGATGCGCGTAGTCGACCGCGTTGCAGACCTGAAGGAAGTAACGTAGCAGGCGGTTGAGCGTGTAGTCGTGCGGGTTGCCCTCGCCGGTCTTGCGCTGGTGCAAGATCATCTCGAGCGACGTCTCCGTGACCTTGCGCATCACGTAGAACGGACCACGCACGTTGTCGGTGCCCGCGTCGTAGATC
>DASUFX010000160.1:0-5031 GCA_036274355.1 Kofleriaceae bacterium
AGCGCGTGAAGTCGACGAACCGCAGAGACCGTGCCCTGAGGTAGGATGCAGCAATGCGTTGGGCTGCCCTGGTGCTATGCGTCGTCGTCGTCGTCGCCTGCAAGAAAAAGGATAAGGAACCCGAGCCGGCTGCGATGCCAACCACGCCGTCGACCGGCCATTCCTCGACGAAGATCGCTGATCAGCCCGAGCCAGAACCCGGCAGCGCGCACGCTGGTGGTAGCGCGGTGGCGCACGCACCTGCCGCCGCGGGGGAGGAAGCCGAGCGGCCGACGCACGGCGGCAACGGTCAGCCCGCCTATCGTGACGAGGGTGGTCACGTAAAAGGTCCCGGCGGCCCGCTGTTCATGGGCCACAGCGACGAGTGCACCGACAAGATCGATCACTGCTTGCGCGAGGGTGTGTGGTTCGCGGTCGGGAACGTGCAACGCGGCCACATTTACCGCGCGACGCCAGTGTTCCAGTTCGAGGACAAGTGGTGGTCGTGGCGCGGCGATCCCGAGACGGACTGGCAGACGCTCTACCGCACGAAGGTGGCCGAGTCGTCCTCCGACGTACGCGCCGGCTCACCGGTGATCTGGCTGATCGAAGAGAACTCGTCGTCGAAATGGCTGGTCAGCGAGTTCGACGCGCTCACGACGTCGCGGTGGGAAGCGGGAATCGTCGAGTCGGTGGGCGGCAGCACGATCAAGGTCGACGGCTGGGACCACCCGATTTCGCTCGATACCGTGCGCGTGATCGTGCAGCAGAAAAAGGCCGGTTGACGTCCTCGCGTGGTGGTCCACGCTGGAGACATGACCGAGGTCCTGGAGCGAGGCGACATCGGCTTCTTCTTCAGGCCCGCGGTGCAACCTGCGGACGCGGTCGAGACGCGGCTTGGCGTGCAGAGCTTCTTCGTCGTGCTCAGCACAGCGAGCGGTGTCCACCGGCGCGTGCGGATCGGCCGCAAGCGGATGCCAGCGCCGACGGGCGAGCGGTTCTGGGCGCGCGTCGAGCGCGTCGGCTCGCTGCAGCGCGTACTCGGTGATCAGCTCGAAGCCGAGCAGTACACGACGAAGACACGCGGCGAGCGTTACCAGCCGGGTGCTCGGCACATCGCGCAGGGTTGCTACGCGTTCGTACGCCACGACGACCACATGCATCTCGTGTATCGGGTCGAACAAGTCGAGCAGGACGCGCCAGAAGAGGTGCGGGTTCCCGACGCGATGAGTCTCCTCGTCCTGTTCGAGCGCGGGCCACGCGGGCCGCGCGGGCGCGCGATCTGGAGCACCGAGGGCGGACCGCCGCTGCTCGACGACGAAGGGTTCGAGCTGGTCTTGGTCGGTGTCCACGACGAGCCCGAACGCGAGCTCGGCATCGACGTGTTGGGGCACCCTATGGACCACCCGATCTAGGGAAATCGCCGTCGACAGCGACGGGGCCCGTGCTAGCGTGACCGCCGCATGAGCGATCCATTGATTCTCGGTGCAGTTGCGTACGACGCGAAGGTCGTACCGATCTGGGACGGCTTCCGCGCATGGTTCGGCGCGCGGGGAGTCGATTTCGACTACGTCCTCTATACGAACTACGAGCGCCAGGTGGAGGCGCATCTGCGCGGCGATGTCCATGTTGCGTGGAACTCGCCGCTCGCGTGGATCGAGACCGTGCGACTCGCGCGCAAGCATGGCCGCGACGCGAGCGCGATCGCGATGCGCGACACCGATTGTGATCTGACGAGCGTCGTGATCGTGCGCGACGACAGCCCCGTGAAGAAGCTCACCGATCTGCGCGGCAAGCGCGTCGGTGTTGGCGCGGGAGATTCGCCGCAAGCGACGCTGATCCCGCTGCTCGCATTTGCAGAGGCAGGCGTCGACGTCGAGGCGGTTCGTCATGACGTCCTGCTCGGCAAGCATGGCGATCACATCGGAGGTGAACGCGATGCAGTGAAGGCGTTGCTTGCCGGGACGGTCGATGCTGCATGCGTCCTCGATGGAAACCGAGTCGGATTCGCGCGCGAAGGACTCGGCGGCACGCGCGTCGTGCACGCGACTGGCCAGTACGATCACTGCAACATGACCGTGCTCGATCGCGCCCCGACGAGCGTCACGAAGTTTCGCGAGCTGTTACTCTCGATGTCGTACGACGATCCAGAGGTCAGGAGCCTGTTGGATATGGAAGGACTGAAGGTGTGGCAACCGGGACGCACGACCGGCTACGCGTTGCTCGAGCGCGCGTGTGACCGGTTCGGCACGCTGGAGACGTGGTTAGCAGCGCGATGACACACGCGATCGATCTCGAGGACCTCGGCGTCGACGAAGGAGCACACCTCCTCGTCAAGCGCGCGCTGCGTGATCACGAGCAGGTGCTCGTGCGCGGCGAGTCGCCGAGCCTCGCGGTCGATCTGCAAGCATGGTGTCGTGGGGAGGGGCACAAGCTCGAGCGCGGCAACGGCGTCATCACGATCCTGCGCAGTCCTCATGATCGCTGGCGCACGGCCGAGCGGGCAGGGAGCGTCGATCGAGTCGCGGACTATGCGCCTGCACGCTGGGGCCTGGCAGCGCGCGGCGCGCTCGTCGAGTCCGGTGTGCGCGACATCGGCCTGCCGCTTGCGTACAAGCTCGACGTGTGGGCCGACGAAGCCGCACGGATGTACCAGCAGGCCGCCGCGCTGCAATGGGATCCGGCGACCGCGATTCCGTGGGACGCACCGATCGATCACCCCGAGGAGGTCGAGGACGCGGTCGTTCAGGTGATGACGTATCTGATCGAGAACGAAACCGCGGCGCTGCTCGTGCCCGCGCGGTTCCTCGGCCGCCTGCATCCGCACTTTCGCGAGGTGATGCAGCTGCTCGCGATCCAGACCGCCGACGAGGCGCGGCATATTGAAGTATTTACGCGGCGCGCCCGGTTGCGCCGTACCGAGCTCGGGCTATCGACCGCAGGTGGCCAAGCGTCGCTCGCGACGCTATTCGACGAGCCGGACTTCGCAATCGCGAGCTTCCTGCTCTCGGTGCTCGGCGAAGGCACGTTCCTGTCACTGCTCTGGTTCCTCCGCGACCACGCGCCCGATCTGTGCACGCGCGAGGTTGCCCGACTTGCCGCGCAGGACGAAGCGCGCCACGTCGCGTTCGGGCTCGCGCACCTAGGCCGTCACGTGCAGGAGGATCCCGCGATTCGTAGTCGGCTCGCGGCGGCCACCGAGCGCCGGCATGGTGCGCTCGCGAACACCGCGGGGCTCAACCGCGAGGTGTTCGACGCACTCGTGTTGCTCGCTGCAGGCGGCTGGTCGCCGGCGCAGTTGCGGCACGGTCACCAGGCCGTGGTCGCGCTCGTTGGCGAGATGGACCAGGCCCGGAGCCAGCGGTTGATCCGACTCGGCTTCGAGCCCGCGCAGGCGGCGCTACTGTCGTCGCTGCACACGCGAAACTTCATGTAAGCGAGCTACTCGTCGTAGTTGATCGCGAGGATCTCGGCTTCGTCACCGCGCGGAAGCTCGACGGTGTCGCCGACGCGCGCGCCCCACAGCAGATTCGCGATCGGCGATTGCCAGCTCAGCCAGCCGCGCTTGGTATCGGCTTCGATCGCACCGACGATGCGATAGGTCGTGCGCTTAGCGCCATCGGTTTCGAGCGTCACCGTCGCACCGAGGCCGACCACTGTGCGGTCGTCAGGCGAGACTTCCTGAGCAGTCGCGAGATGCTCCGTGAGCTCGCGGATGCGATCCGGATCGCCGCCATCTCGGACTAACTGCTCGAGCTCCGCGCGAGCAGCGCGAGCTCCTGCGGGCGTTACGAAGTTGGGATCAGGAACCGGCGCCCCGCGCTTACGCATTGGCGGCGGCGGTGTTCCCTCGTCGTCCTTCGTAAAAGCTTTGCTCACGTGCTCCAGTCTACCGCTGGGCATGTCGATTGCTCCCTACGCGGTTGGGAGGTTATCGCGATGTCTACAACTGCTTGGATCGTTGTTCTCGTCTTGCTCGCTCTACTCCTCGGTGGCGGTGGCTACTTCTACCGTCGGTGAGCGAATAGGCACTCTGGGCGGGTGCTCTGAGAGCATTCGCTAGACAGCACCCGGCGTCATCGCCGACAGTACCGCGATGGCGATGACGTCCCTGGGCAGACATCTGCTCGGCGAATACCACGGATGCGATCGCGAGCTTCTCAACCGCCCGGAGCACATTCGGGCCGAGATGTTGGCGGCGGTCGCGCGCTCCGGCGCGACGGTGATCCAGGACTTCGTGCACACGTTCACGCCGCACGGGGTCACCGGCATCGTCGTGATCGCCGAATCCCACTTCGCGATCCACACCTGGCCAGAGTACGGATTCGCCGCGGTCGATCTGTTCACCTGCGGCGACACCGTCGATCCATGGCGCGCGTTCGAGCACCTCGCGTCGGCACTGCGCGCGCAGACGCACTCGGTCGTCGAGATGCGCCGCGGTCTCATGCCGTCGCGCGATGGCCAACGCCTGCCACACAAGCCGGGCGCCTAGCGGAAGACGCCTTCACTCGGCGCGACCGCGAGGCTGCGGAGAAACTCGATCGCGGCAGTGAGCCGGGTCGGATTCTCTTCGATCTCGAGCCACTCGATCGTGGTCTCGCCATTTGCGCAGGCGAGTGCGGCCGCTCCGAGCGTGGGCGGCGGTGTGCGCGCCGGGTCGAGCTCGACGCTCGCCGATGCACGCGTGACCATGCTGTGTTCGCGGCGATGCGGGCCGATGCGGATCGCGCCGGGCCCCGCGATCTCGACGTAACCGTCGGCGGTCGGAGTGGCATCGGGGAGCGCGCGGAGCGCCGCCATCCCGTAGACGTCGGCGCGCGCGAGGCTGATCAGGAAATCGATGCCGCGTTTCACCTTCACGATCGTCGGGTCGCTCGGCCAGTCCAGCTCGATTGCGTCGCCCAGCGAGCGGAGCGTGCCGGCCGCGAATGAAACGAGCATGTCTTCACACCGTTCACGCGTCCATACGCGATAGAGCGCGGACGGGTCGTCAGCGATGACCATGAACGCTGCGTCGAAGCCGGGCAGCAGCTGGAGGCTGACCTCGCGCGT
>DASUFX010000161.1:0-8816 GCA_036274355.1 Kofleriaceae bacterium
ATTTCGCAAGGCGATCGCCGCGTCGATCGACGAGATCGCCGGAGTCCTGCACCGCGAGAACGGCAAGCCCGAGCTCGAGGCGTACGTCGAAGTGATGATGGCGCTCAATCACGTGCAGCACGCGGCTGCACACGCCGAGAAGGCGATGGAGCCGAAAAAGGTTGGCGCCGGCATGATGGCGAACTTCCGCGCGACGGTCAGCTATCACCCGCTCGGTGTGGTCGGCGTGATCGGTCCGTGGAACTACCCGCTGTTCACGCCGATGGGCTCGATCGCGTACGCGCTTGCCGCCGGTAACGCGGTCGTGTGGAAGCCTAGCGAGCTGACGCCGCTCGTCGCGCTCGAGATCGAGAAGATCGCGCGTCGCACGTTCGCGCTACCCGATCTGCTCCAGGTCGTGACGGGCGCGGGTACCACGGGTGCCGCGCTTGCGAAGTCCGCGGTCGACAAGATCGCATTCACCGGCTCCGCAGCGACGGGCAAGCGCGTGATGATGGCGGCGGCCGAGCGGCTGACGCCCGTGCTGCTCGAGCTCGGCGGCAAGGACGCGATGATCGTCGACTCCGACGCCGACATCGAGAAGGCCGCGGAAGCTGCGGTCTACGGCGGGCTCACGAACTGCGGCCAGGCCTGCGTCTCGGTCGAGCGCGTCTACGTTGCCGATGCCGTCTACGATCGGTTCGTCGACGAGGTCGTCAAGCAAGTGCGCGAGCTCAAGGTCGGCGGCGACGACGGCGACATCGGTGCGATGACGAGCCCGGCGCAGGTCTCGATCGTCAAGGATCATCTCGAGGACGCGATCGCGAAGGGCGCGAAGGTGCTCACCGGCGGTCCGGACGCGATCAGCGGCAGCTACATCCAGCCGACCGTGCTCACGAATGTCGATCACCGCATGAAGGTGATGACCGAGGAGACGTTCGGTCCGGTGATTCCGATCGCGAAGGTCGCCTCGGTCGACGAGGCCGTGAAGCTCGCGAACGATTCGCGCTACGGCCTCGGCTCGTCGGTGTTCGCCGGCAAAGCGGCGCGCAAGATCGCGAGCCAGCTCCGCGCGGGCATGACCGCGGTCAACTCGGTGATGGCGTTTGCCGGCATTCCGAACCTGCCGTTCGGCGGCATTGGCGATTCGGGGTTCGGCCGCATTCACGGCGATGAAGGCATCCGCGAGTTCACGCGCATCAAGTCGACGGCAGAGCAGGTGATGTCGATCCCGCTCAACATGATGTCGTTCCGACAGCCCAAGGATGCCGTCAAGCGCATGCGCGGCATGGTCAAGCAGCTGTACGGCGACGGCGTCGTGTCGAAGGCCGGTGACTGGTTCCGCAAGCTGCGATGAGATGGCTGCTGATCACCGCGCTCGTCGGCTTCGGATGCCGGCCGCAGCACGTGAAGCAGCACACGTGTGACAAGCCGATCGGTGGGCTCGCGACGTATCTGAAGCCCGGCGCGATCGTGTGGTTCGGCGAGATGCACGGCACCGAGGAGTCGCCGCGCTTTGTCGGCGATGCCGCGTGCGAGGCGGCAAAGGTCGCGCACGTGCAGCTCGGGCTCGAGATTCCGCACGCCGAGCAGCCGGCATTCGATCGCTATCTGAAGAGCAAGGGGAGCGACGCGGATCGTGCGGCGCTGGTCGCCGGACCGTTCTGGCAGCAAGCGGATGGCCGGAGCAGCTTGGCGATGGTCGCGCTCGTCGAGCGCGTGCGTGTGCTTCGAGCCGCCGGCGCGCCGATCGATCTCGTGCTCTACGACGATCCGACGGCGGGTCGCGACGAGGCGATGGCGAAGATGGTGATGAGGCTGCGTGATCCGAAGGCGATCTTCGTCGCGCTGTCGGGCAACGTGCATTCGCGGCGCACGAAGGGCGCGCGGTGGGATCCGAATCTCGTCCCGACCGTCGCGCATCTCGTGGCTGCGAAACTGCCGGTGACGACGTTCAACGTATCGGCGGCGGGCGGCACGCTGTGGGCCTGCATGAGCGGTCCCGACGAAGAACCGGAGTGTGGCGAGCATCCGAATAGCAACGATGGCGCAGGCACACCGTGGACGCTCGGCCCGCCGCGTGATGACGCGCACGACGGTGTGTATTTCGTCGGTGCGACGCAGGCGTCGTATCCGGCGAAGCAGTCGCGATAAGATCGAGCGCGACGGGCGCTAGCGACAGGCGCTGTCGCCGGCCGGGCAGCGGAAGCGCACGTGAATGTGATCGCGATGGTTCGGCTCGTGGCGCACGATGCCTTCGCTCGATCCGCGGCCGTGCGGGTACTGGAATAGCTTGCCGAGGTAGTCCTCGCTCTCGCCGTTCTCGAGCGCCCAGTCGTACAGGAGCTTCTGCACGTTGAAGTCGAGGAAGATCATCAGCACGCCGCCTTGTTCGCGTGTCGTCTTCGCGAATTCCTCGACCATCACGAACGTCGCCTCGAGATCGAGGTTGTCCTCGGTACCGACGACGAAACTGTTTGGATAGCCATCGGGCTTCTCGCTGAAGATGAGACCGATGTCGATGTCGCGCCCCGATTGGTGCGAGCTGTGGTCGCTGATCTGGCCGCCGGTTTCGGCCGAGATGTCGCCAATCGCGATCTTGTGGATGTCGGGGAAGCGATCGGCGATGTCGCTGAGCACGCGCTGCACGAAGTCGACGGTCGTGCGCGTGCCGTACGAGCGATACGGGCGGCGGATGTACCAGGTGTCGCTCTCGGCGAGCTTTGCGGCATCGCGCAGGCGACCCGACCACGGTGCGCCGACGCTCTGACCGACGATCGGGCCGCGGATCTCGAAGTGCGGATGCTTGTGCGTCGTCATCCCGACGCGTTTGCGTTTGCGGCTGGACCGATCCGCCTGCTTCGCGCGTTTCTTCGTCGACTTCTCGTTCTTCGTCGCGATCGATTTCTTGGCGCGTCTGGGCTTTGCGTCGACGGTGGTGGCGAATGCGAGCAAAGCAAGAGCTACGACGAGCGAGCGCATCACCTGGAATCGTGAGCACTCTTGATTCCCTGATCCAGTTTTTTTGTAGCGCAGCGTTGACCGATCAGCTGGCCGATACCCGTGAGGTCTTCCTGCAGCGACTTTTGGAAATCGCTGCGCCGGAGTGTCTTCGCACTCTCGACGAGCGCACGTAGATCACCGCAGGCGCGGTGCGCGAGGATGAGTGGCGCCGTACCGCCGTTGTAGACGCGTACTTCAGTAAGCGACGCGTTGTTCGGCCGCTTGCGCAGCTTCAGATCCGCGACGAGCTCGTCGATGATCTTCGCTTTTGACGCGAGCTTCTGCTCCCGCGTTGCCTTGGACTCGTAGACAGTCTTGAGCGCCTTGTATGCAGCGAGCAACCTGGCAACTCGTGGCAGGTGCAATGCCTGACCGAGTGTCCAGGCAACATGCTCGGGTGACCCGGGGCCGAACCGCTCCGCGATCCAGGCGTCGGTGAGCGTATCCGCCACATACGAGGCCAAGCTCTCGTTGAAGAACGGCTCGTCTGGGACCAGGACGGTCGCGTGGACCGACTCGTGGATGATGACGTTGAACAGCTCGGGGAGGGCGTCGTCACCGCCGCCGAGCATCGTCGACAGCACCGGGTCGGGGAACCAGCCGCCGGTCGAGTAGGCGGAGGCCGGGCGGACGATCGCGTCGTAACCGGCCGCCTCCATCTTCTGCTTGAACGCGACCGCCTCGTCTTCGTCGAACCAGCCGAGGCCGGCGAAGCAGCCGACGATCGGGAAGCACCACTTGCGCGGCTTGAACGCGACCGGGTCGGCGGCAGCCGTGAACCACACAGCGGCGGGACGGCCGAGCGAGGAGTAGGTCTCGTAGTTCTTGCGGATCTTGAGGCCGTAGCGGCGGCCGTACATCTTGATCGATGGAATCTCGGCGAGCAGTATCGCGACGCGGAGCGGCGTGTCCGGATCGTTCACCACCTGATCGATCGGTTTGGCCTTGCCGAGCAGCTGGAACTGCCCCTGCGCGGCCTGGGTGACGTAGCTCGTGTACAGGCAGCCCGAGAGCAGGGCGATCGCGAGGACGGCGACGACCGCGACGGCGGACTTCACAGGTTGCTCGCGATTGCCTTCGCCAGCTCGGCGCCACCGTCGAGTTTCGTCGCGTTCCAGCCGATGCCGAGCCCGGTGCCGTCGTCGTACTTCGGGATGATATGGAAGTGGACGTGCATCACGGCCTGGTGCGCGAGCGGACCGTTGTTCTGCAGCACGTTGTAGGCCTTCGTGCCGGTCACCGCCATCACCGCGCGGGCGAGGCGCGGGAGCACGCGGCCGAGCGCAGCGGCCGAGTCATCCGAGAGCTTGTCGATCGTCTCGGCAGGCTCGCGCGGAATCACGAGTACGTGGCCACGCGCGATCGGATTGACGTCCAGAAACGCGAGGACCTTGTCATCCTCGTAGACGCGATGACATGGGATTTCGCCGCGCAGGATCTTTCCGAAAATCGTCTCGGCCATGCGTCGAGACTAGCGCATCAATCACATCGCTGCGCGGTCACCCGCGGTCGCGGTCGCGTGCGAGGCGGCGCGCACCGGCGTACCCGCCAGCACTGACTCCCGCGGCGTCGTGCGGGCGCCTGCGCCAATCGTGAGCTGGGTCTGCGCCGACTGACCACCCGCGCTCGCCTGCACGATGATGATGCCCGACGTCTTTTGCGTGGACACGCTGATGCAGTTACGGGTGAAGATGCCGTCGCCTTTGACGACCGGTTCGCCGCCGTCGACCACGTACGTCCAGTTCAACCCGGCGAGATAGCGACCACCGGTGTTCGCCTGGAAGCAGACCGATGCCGAGCTGTTCGGCATGACCGTGGTCGGCGCTGGCTGGATCAGCGAGACGGTGTCCGCATGGTCGGCGACCACGATGTCGAGGTTTGCGGTCGGCTTGTCGCCTGCGGTGACCGCAAGTGATGTCGTGCCGACGACGGCTTCGACCTCGAGCGTGTCCCACGCCTTGCGCGTCGAGCCGGCGAGCGTGAGCTCCATCGACGTATCGATCAAGCGCTCGCTCCGGGGGCCACCCGTTCCCTGCACGTCGCCATAGAGCGCGACGCCAAGTTCACGCTTGCCCGGCGCGAACGCGATCAACTTGTCGGCCGGCACGCTCTCGAACCAGCCCGGCACCAGCTCCATCGTGTCGAGCGCCGCACCGGTCAGCTCCTTGCGGTCCATCAGCAAGCCATCGCTATCGAGGATACGGAGATAGTTGCTGCGACTACCCATGCCGCGCACGATGACCTGCGAGCCACTCGTCGCATCGACCTTCACGCCGGCGGCGCCGTCATCGTCGGCCGAGAACGGCAGGTCGAGCGCGACATCGACACCGTCGCCGCGGTCGTACTCGAGCGCGACGGCCTGGGTGCCGCCGATCGCGGTCGGCCGCGGGCCGCTGAGCAAGAGCTCGCCGATGAGCCCATTGCCGACGAAGTCGAGACCACCCGGCGTCAGGTCGGAGCACAGCTCGCCGGCTGGACACTTGCCAGATTCGCGGCGCTCGCCGCCGTAGCAACCGACCAGTGGCAAAGACAGGAACCCTACATAAAGGAGGCGCTTCATGGTCGTCGGAAAGAGCACCGGTTGTGCCATGGCCGGACCAGCCAGCTTTCGCCGAGTTGGCCGCCGCGCGAGCACGGCTTGCCACACGTTCCGGATCGGAATGTCAGGGCCTACGACTCACGGATCGAAACGATAGCCCGAGCCGCGCACGGTGATGAAATGCCGCGGCTGCTCGGGATCGGCTTCGAAGCGCTTGCGGAGCTGACCGACGAAGTTGTCGACCGTGCGCACTGACCCTGCTGACTGTCCCCACACGAGGTTGAACAGCTGGGTGCGCGAGAACACCTGGTTCGGGTGCATCACGAAGAACAGCAGCAGCTCGAACTCGAGGTGCGTGAGCTTGAGCTCGACACCGGCGCGTGCGGCGGTGCGCTGCGCGGGAACGATGACGACATCGTCGAAGGTGAGTTGCTCGCTCGGCGGCGCCGCGACCGGCACGGTGGTGAGCTGGTTCGTGCGGCGCAACACCGCATCGATGCGCGCGAGCAATTCGGCGAGCGCGAATGGCTTCGTCACGTAGTCGTCGGCGCCGAGTCGCAGCGCGGCGACCTTGTCGTACTCGCCATCACGCGCAGACAGCACGATGACGGGCACGAGGTTATCGGTCGCGCGCAAGAGCGACAGCACTTCGAGCCCGTTCTTCTTCGGCAGGTTGATGTCGAGCAAGATGAGCGCGAAATCCTCGTCCGTCGCCTGGCGGATCGCGTCGTCGCCGTCGCGCGCGATCGTGGTCGTGCGGCCGGCGAGCTTGAGGTTGAGCGCGAGGCCCGTCGCGATCGCGTCGTCGTCTTCGACGATCAAGATGCGTGACGTCACGACGTCACCTTCTCGCCGAGCGCGGGGGCGCCTTGCGGAACCGGCTCACGCGCGCGCCGCAGCCGCATCCGGAACGTGGTCTCGCCTGGCTTCGAATCGAAGTCGAGCTTGCCGCGCTGGCCGCGCACGATCGTGCGTACGAACGCGAGGCCGAGACCGACGCCCGCTTTGCCGCTCTCGTGGGCCGCGCGGCCGCGCTTGAACTGCTCGTAGATCGAGCGTTGCTCGTCGCGATCGATGCCAGGACCGTTATCGCGGACGCGGAGCTCGACCCAGCGCGCTGCGCCCGTCGCTTCGATCACGATGCGCTTTTTCTCGCCGGTGTACTTCCACGCGTTCGTCAGCAGATTGAGGATCGCGCGCACGAGCGTCGGACGGTCACCGATGATGGCGAGGCCCGGTTCCAGCTCGATCTCGATCGGCGTCGGGTTGTCGAGTGTGCTCGCGTCGAACGCTGCAATCGCTTCGTCGACGAGCTCCTTGATGTCGACGCGATCGCGCGCGTAGACGTGGGCACCGGATTCCATGCGCGACAGCTCGAGCACGCGGCCCACGAGCTGTTCGAGTCGCGTGGTCTCGCGCGCGAGCAGCGTCAGTACCTGTTTGCGGTCGTCATCGGCGAGCCGGCCATCGCGCAGCGATTCGAGCAGCAGGCGGATCGAGGTGACCGGCGTGCGGAGCTCGTGGGAAACCGCCGACACGAAGTCGTTTTGCACGCGAACCAGTGACGCGCCCTTGCCGAGGTAGACCGAGCCGAGGATGTAGCCGGTGATCCCCGACGTGCAGAACGTGAGCACGAGGACACCGGCGACAATGTTGTGCGTGGATCCGCTGCCGAGCACGAGCAACAAGATGCCGACGACGGACATCGCGACCGTCGGCAGCAGTGCGACGAGCATCAGGATCAGCTGAGCTCGACGAAGTTGCAGGGTAGCGGGTGGGAACCGCACGGGCGGACTATGCCACGTTCAGGCCGCGGGCCTCGGGCTTCAGACCTCGGCCAGAATCCAGAGCTTCGGCGGATTCTGATCCTGAGGCCTGAGGACTGAGGTCTGAGGCCTGGATGATGTGGTCCGGGACGCCGTGCAGGTCCCAGATCAGCCCGACGGCGGACAGCGCACGTAACACGTAGTACGTGCAGTCGATCTCCCACCAGTAGAAGCCTTGCCGCGCAGCCACTTGGTAGTGGTGGTGGTTGTTGTGCCAGCCTTCGCCCATCGTGATCAGGGCGAGCACGACGTTGTTGCGCGAATCGTCCTCGGTCGCGTAGCGGCGGCCGCCCCACAGGTGCGAGAGCGAGTTGATCGTGAACGTGCCGTGCCAGCACAGCACCTGCGGAACTGCGAACGCCCAGATGAGGCCGAAGAAGCCGCCGATCAAGAACGCGATCACGCCGGCCGCGACAGGCGGCAGCATCCAGTAGCGATCGAGCCAGCGCAGCTCGGGATACTTCGAGAAGTCTTTGATGCGCGAGAGGTCGGTGCCTTCGAGGTCACGCGCGAGGATCCAACCCATGTGTGACCACCAGAAGCCGTCGCGCTTTGCCGAGTGCAGATCGCCTGGCAGGTCGGAGTACTTGTGGTGCACGCGATGATGCGCGGCCCACCACAACGGACCTTTCTGGCCGGTGAACGTGGCGCCGAGCGCGAGCACGAACTGAAACCACCGCGACGTCTTGTAGCTGCGATGCGCGAAGAAGCGGTGATACGCGCCGGTCACGAAGAACATCCGCGGCCAGTACAGCGCGGCGCACCAGAGCAGGCCGAGCCACGAGAAGCCGGTGATCGCGATGCCGATGATCGCGAGGATGTGAACTCCCCAGAAGGGCAGGCTCAGCGTGTTGAAGTAGACGTGGCGCCAACCTTTGGCACGAGCCGTCTCGACGGGAGTCACTGTCATCGCTTACCGCAAGGATAGAAAACGTCGCCCAAGGCGACGGTCACGATTCCGTCAGGAGTAGATTGCACTCCATGCAATACCGCAATCTTGGCGGCGCCGGCGTGAAGGTGTCGAGTTTGTGTCTCGGCGCCATGACGTTTGGCGAGGCCGACGAAAAATCCTTCATGCACAAGGTCGGCATGGACGAGGCGACGTCGCATGCCGTGCTCGATCGCGCACTCGCTGCGGGGATCAACTTCATCGATACGGCCGACGTCTATGGTCAGGACGGCCTGTCGGAGCGCGTACTCGGCAATTGGCTGAGCACTCGCGGCACGCGCGACAAGATCGTACTCGCGACCAAGTTCCGCTTCACGATGGGCGATGGACCGAATCGCAGCGGTGCGTCGCGCTTTCGCATCGTCAAGTGCTGCGAGGACTCGCTGCGTCGCATGAAGACGGATCGCATCGACCTCTATCAGATCCACATGCAGGACATCACGGTGCCCGAGGAAGAGACGCTGCGCGCGCTCGATGATCTCGTGAGCGCCGGCAAGATCCTCTACACGGGTTGCTCGAA
>DASUFX010000162.1:0-10101 GCA_036274355.1 Kofleriaceae bacterium
TGGGGTCGCACTCGTCGGGTGGCTGACACCAACGGTTGCCGAGCTCGTCGCACCTGGTTCGCACGCGACGAAGTGGATCGACGCCCACATCACCGAGGAGATCGTCGGTTTGTTCGCTGGCTGTTCGTTGTTCGTGCTCCCGGGCGGCAAGGACCGTCCTGCACTCACGTGGCGCGAAGCAACGCAGATCGAATGGGGCGTGATCTTGTTATTCGGCGGTGGCATCTTGCTTGGCACGCTCGCGAAGAGCACCGGGCTCGCCGCCGAGTGGGGCCATGCGCTCGTCGATGCGACCGGCGCATCGAGCACGTGGTCGATCACCGTGCTCGTGACCGGCGTCTCGATCGTGCTCTCCGAGGCGACGAGCAACACCGCGACCGCGAGCATGATGGCGCCGCTCGCCGGTGCGCTGGCGGCTGCTGCCGGTGCCGCGCCGATTCCCGCCGTGCTCGGCGCGACGATGGGCGCGTCGTTCGGCTTCATCATGCCGATCTCGACGGCACCGAACGCACTCGCCTACGCGAGTGGTCGTGTGAGCATCGGCCAGATGCTGCGCGTCGGCATTGTGTTCGATGGGATCGGTTTTCTCTTGATCGTCGGGTCACTCAGAGTCATGTGCCCGCTCCTCGGCTGGGCGTGACGATCTGCCGCACCTCGGTGCGGCGACCTGGCGCATCCCAGTTCCATGGACGTGCTCGTGATCGGGGGCGGCGGTGCGCTCGGCCGCCTTGTTTGCAGCCAGCTCACCGCGCGCGGGCATCGCGCACTGGCCATCGGTCGCCGCGACGGCAACCTCCGCGACCCGGCATTGATCGCACGCGCGGGTGCGCCGCTGATCATCAACTGTGCAGGTGCGAGCGTGCAGATGGGTCTCGGGCACGGCTGGCGCGGCTATCGCGCCGTCGATGTGCCGATCGGGCTTGCTGCGGTCGAAGCGGCGCGACGTACGAAGGCGAGGCTCGTCTACGTCGGCGTGCATCATCCACCGGCCCTGCGGGCGACCGCGTACGTCGATGCGCACGAGCGGGTAGCCGAGGCGATGGCTGACATCGACGGCGCCGTCGTGCGACCGACCGGGTTTTTCTCGGCGATCAGCGGCGCGTTCCTGCCGATGGCAAAGCGCGGCCGCATGTTCGACGTCGGTGACGGCAGCGCGCGCACGAATCCGATCTGCGAGCGCGATCTTGCGGAGATCGTCGTCGATGTCGCGCTCGGCGGCGATGGCCCGCGCGATGTCTCGGTCGGCGGTCCGGAGGTGATGACCCGTCGCGAGATGCTCGAGCGCGTCGCGTCGGCCGCCGGCTATCGCGCCAACGTCACCGGTATGCCGCTCGCGCTGTGCAAGCTCAACGCAGCGCTGTTGCGCGCCGTGCATCCACGGATGGGCCAGTTCGTGCAGTTCGTGGTCGGGCTCGCACAACACGACGTGATCGCGCCGGCCTGCGGCACGACGAAGCTCGGCGACTACGTCGCATCGTTGCCGATCGCGCGCGCGGCTTAGTCGTCGGTCTCGCTGTTCGTCGTCGGCCTACGAACCGCGGCGAACATACCGGCCTTGCGCACGGGCGGGTGGCTATCGACCGTACCCTGCGCAAGCTCGACCTCCGCAGGCAGCGGTGGCGCCGGCGGCCAGCCCAAGTACGTGTCCTCGCGTACCGCCGCCACCTCCATTCGCTCGGTGTCGTGGAATTCGTCGTCGAGCTGCGGAATCGCGTACTCGTCCTCGACCTGCGGGACGGGCGTCTCCGCGTCGAGCTCCTCGAGCACGTCATATCCGGACTCGTCGTCCATACCTGGTCTTCAATCGTATCCCGCTGGCGGACATTCCCTGAAGACAATCGGCTGTGCCGCGATGTGCGCTTACAAGCCGAAGCGTCGGCGTAGCTCGTCGGAAGTGCCGTCGAACACATCGAGATCTACGGCGCCGTCGATGCCATCGACGCGGCCATTCTCGGTGTACTGCCAGAACGTCCACCGCTGCCACGGCGGCGGGATCGACGGACACGCTTCGGTGTAGTGCGCGAGCCAGAGCAACTGGCGCGCGAGCGGTTCGGCACCGCCCCAGCGGAACATGCCGTAGTTCGTGTACACGATCGGCTCGACGCCGAGCTGACTGCGCACCTGCTCGATCCAGACGCGCGCGTTCGCGACGACGGTCGCGAGCGGCACGCCATCGGTCACCTCGATATCGATCACGGGCGGTAGCTCGCCAGCGCCGCGTGCGCGCAGCGTGCGAACCAGCAGGTTCGCCTGTTCGATCGGGCTCTCGTTCGGCCGAAAGAACTGATACGCGCCGCGCAGTACGTGTGCGCGCTTCGCGCCGGTCCAGTTCGCCTCGAACTTGGTGTCGACGATCGTCGCGCCATCCGAGACGCGAATGAACGCGAACTGAACACCGGCACGCTTCACGCGCGACCACGTGATGTCACCCTGGTAGTACGAGACGTCGATGCCGGCCGTCGTCGGCCCGAGCTTGCACTCGGGCGGCGTCGGCTTCTTCTTGACCGCCGGGTCGCGGTTCTGCGTCGCCTGCATGACGACGTAGGCGGTCATCGCGACGAGCGCCACGGCGATGGCTACGCCAAACCGCACGCTGCGCTTACGTTTTCGCACCACTGAGCTAACCGCCGAGTCCTGCCAAGTATTCGATCACGTGGCACCATGATGGTGACATGGCCCTGCGCCTGGGTGGGTTAGCTGACCTCGATCCGAGCGCGGTTCCGCTGCCGGCGGGAACCGAGGTGACGACGCGCGTCGATCGCGCGGTCGACGGCGGCGAGATGCGCCCGCAGGGTGCGACGGGCAGGGTTGCCAAGCTCGACGGCGATCGCGTCGAGGTCGTGTTCCTCGACGGCAAGCGCGCGACCTATCTGCGCGGCGAGGTCATGCCGCGCAAGCTCGGCGTCGTGCGCTATGCGCAGCGCCGGGCGGCGGCGTGGGAGCTCCTGCATCCATGCGTTGCGATCGACACGGTCGTCGGCTCGCGCGCGTGGGGCGTCGCCGACGCGGGCTCCGACGAGGATCATCGCGGCGTGTTCGTACTGCCGATGCCGTGGACGACCGGTCTCGTCGATCCGCCGCTCGATCTCGTGTCGGCCGATGGCTCGTCGACCTACTGGGAGCTCGGCAAGGCGATCCGCCAGGCGCTACGCGCGGATCCGAATACGCTCGAGATGCTGTTCGCATCGCCGGCGATCGTCGATCCGATCGGCGAGCCGCTGGTGGCCGCGCGCAGCGCGTTCTTGTCGCACGAGATCTACGGCAGCTTCGGCCGCTACGCGCTGTCGCAGCTCGACCGCCTCGAGCACAACCAGCGGCTCGCCGAGCATCGCGTCACCGTGATCGGCTGGCTGCGCGACGATCCGGATCTCGCGCTCGACACCGCTGCCGAGCGGCTTGCCGATGCTGCGCGGATCGAAGCGCCGTCGCGCGCCGACGCGATCGGTCGCGCACGCGACTACATCAAGCAGCTCTACCGCTCGATGTACGATCAGGGTTTGATCGCCGCGAACGATTGGGCATCGCTGCGCGCCGTCGCGCGCACCGACCTCGAGCTGCCGCGCGATCTGCGGCCGAAGAACGCGTACAACCTGATCCGGCTGCTCGATCTCGCGATCCGCTGGCTCGCCGGCGAATCGCCCGACGTGCGCGTCTCCGACGAGCTGCGGCCAACGCTCGTCGCGATCAAGCGCGGCGAGCTACCAATGCCCGACGTGATGGCGCTCGCGCGCGCGCTCACACCGAAGCTCGAGGCCGCGCGCCAGACCAGTCCGTTGCCACGCTACCCCGATGTCGCCGTTGCCGATCGCGTGCTGCGCGCCGCGCGGGACGAAGCGGCGCGACGTTGGGTCCAGCGCGAGCCCGGGCCATGGGGAGCTGCGGCGCCACCGCCGCCGGAGGCGCACTATGACGAGTGACATCGTCATCCTGTCGCCGCACCTCGACGACGCCGTGCTCTCGCTCGGCGGGATGATCGGGCGCGAGATCGCGGCCGGCCGCTCGGTCGAGGTCGTGTCGTGCTTCACCGCCGGTCCGCCGCTCGACACGATCGCGCCGGCGCACCGCGTGTTCGGCGACTACTCGATGCGCCGCGCCGAAGACGAACGCGCGCTCGCCGTGCTCGGTGCGCGGCACCGCTGGCTCGATCTACACGAGCGCATCTGGCGCCAGCCGCCACTGCCGCCGAGCGGCGTGTTCCCGACGCACGTGTTCCGCACGCCCGAGCGCATGGAAGATTTCGCCGAGCTCAAGACGATCCGCGCCGCGATTGCCGAGGTTCTCGACGGTGGCGCGACGACGGTCTACGCACCGCTCGCGATCGGTCACCACGTCGATCACGTCGAGGTCGCACTCGCCGCGCTGCGCGAAGTGCTCGGCCGCGGCGCGTTCGAGCGCATTCACTTCTACGAAGACCCGTACGCGCTCGGCCGCGCGTGCCGCAAGCAGCACTTCGTCGCGAAGCGCCGGATGTGGCGGCCGTTCGGCGCGCCCGCATGGGCGAGCCCGCGCGTCGGTGGCCTGCTCCGTATGGTCGCGTTCGTCGCGAAAGGGCCGAAGCTCGAAGATTACCTGCCCGAGGCCGATCGCCTCGAGTGGACGTGCACGCCGCACGAGATCGCGTTTGCCGACGAGGAGCGCAAGCTCACCGCGATCAGCGAGTACGTCTCGCAGGTGCGCGCGTTTGGCGGCATGGAGCGCGTTGCCGCGTTCATGCGTCGCGCCCACAAGGTACTCGGCGGCGAGCCGCTATGGTCGTGCCGGCCGGCGATGCCGAGGTAGCGTCGCGGCAATAGCGAACGCGGCCGGGGCGTTGCGCTTCCATGAAGGTTTGGCTGCTCGCCGCGCTGCTCGTCGTCTCCACCGCGCACGCTGACACGTTCGAGCTTCGTGACGTGCCGAGTACGACGAATCGCCCGCCATTCGTCACGCGCACGCGCGACTGCAATCCGAATGGCGTGTCGCAGATGCGCACGTTGACCGCGACCATTGGCGGCTACGAGGTCGAGCTGCATCGCGACTGCATGGCGGCGCCCCAGATGTCATCGCTCACAGTACGCATCCACGAGGACTGGTTCGTCGCCGAGGGTTTCACGCTCACGGACTTCGGCGGCAACATGAGCGACTCGCGGATCGAGATCCATCGCGTGAGTGAATCGCTCGTCAAAGGGACGTTCGCCGATGGCTCGCCGGCGATCGTGTACCGCGCGGTCACCCGGACCGACTTCGTCAGCTCATGCGACGGCGATGACTGTGTCGATCCGGTCACCGAGAGCGTGAAGCACGACAACTTCCTCGTGTGCAGCGTCGCCATGGAGACCGTCCGGTGCGGCCGCATCGAGTACGAGTGTCCGGCCACGGGGTGCGGTGCGCCGGCGTTCGTCCTCGGTCAGCTCGTCGCGATCGAACAGCGCACGTACGTGCCGGCTCGCCGCAACTGACCGCGGTAAGCTCATCTCGATGAGCTTCGATCCGTGGAGCGTGCTGACCGCGAAGCAGGCGACGATCGCGCGCGCGTTCCTCGCCGACCGCGAACGCGAGCGCAAGCACCTCGTGATCTATCTGTCCGGCGCGCACGCGTACGGATTCCCGTCCCCCGATAGCGATCTCGATCTCAAGTGCGTACACATCGCGCCGACCCACGACCTCGTCGGTCTCGACGTCGTCGCTGATCCAAACGATCGCATCGACATCGTCGACGGTGTCGAGCTCGATTACGGCAGCAACGAGCTGTCGCCGGTGCTCCGCGGCGCGATCAAAGGCAACGGCAACTACCTCGAGCGTATCCTCGGCGAGCTCGCGCTCGGCGGCGACATGAGGCTGCTCGACGAAGCGCGGCCCCTCGTGAAACCGCTGCTCTCACGCCGGCTCGCCAAGCATTACGGTGGCTTCGCGACGAGCCAGTTGCGCGCGTTCGACGACAAGCCGACCGCGAAGCGCGCGCTCTATGTCCTGCGCACCGCAGCGACCGGCCGCCACGCGATGGCACACGGCGAGATCGTGACCGACGTGGCGCGGCTCGGCGCCTTCGTGCCGGCCGAGATCGGCGAGCTGCTCGCGATCAAGCAGCGCGGCGAGCGCCAGGAGCTCGACGCAGAGCACGCGAAGGTGTGGCGGACCCGGCTCGTGACCGCGATCGACGCGATCGATACCGCGTGGCCGTCGTCGGTTCTTCCGATCGATCCACCACCCGCTGCGGTCGAGGCCGCCGACCAGTGGCTACGCGGAATCCGAAAAGCGCACTGGTGAGTCGCTAATCGGTCTGCTTGTACGAGAACCGAGCAGTCACGTCGGCGCGCTTGCCCTTGCCGATCTCGACCTGCATCGACTTCGTGCCGAGCGTCGGGTGCCACGCCTCGAGCGTGTACTTGCCCTGCGGTAGGCCTTTGATCTCGAACGTGCCGTCGGCGGCGGTCACCGCGAAGTACGGATGATCCTGGACCGCGACGTAGGCGTGCATCCAGCCGTGGACGCCGCACTTGAGCTCGACGACGTCGTCGGCCTTCGCGCTCGACGGGTCGAGTGTGAGGTCAGCGGCCTTCGGGGCCTGCGGCTTGTTAAAGGCGTCCTTGTTCGCGACCTGTCCCCACACGTTGTGGAACGTGTTGTCGCTGTTGCGGACGAGCAGCTTCTGGCCGGCGACGATACCGACCACCCGCGGCACGTACATGCAGTCCTTCTGGTCGAGGAGGACCGGCGTGGTCGGTGCGGCATGCTTGCCGGCCGTACCGTTCTTGATGCGGACCACCACGTCGCGCAGCTTGCCCTTCGTGACGACGACCGCCTCGTCGGTCTTGTCCTTGGAGCACTTCGGATCCGAGTCGCGCTTGAGCGTCTCCTGGGTCGGCGGCTCACCCTCGTACAGCACCGTGCCCTTGATGGAGCCGGCGAAGGCGGAGGAGGACACACACAACAAACCGAGCGCGAAACGCTTCATGGATGATGGCCTGACTATGACACGGGCGCTTATTCTCGTGCCGTGGTGGATTTGCCCGTGAAGCTGGGCACGATGGACGCAGTCCCGCCGGGACTGCGCTATCGGATCAAGGACGTCCTCGGGCTGCTCCCTATTCAAGGCGGCTCCTTGGATGGCGTTGCACGGGAGCGGCTGACCCGGCTCATCGAGGATGGCGAGCCGTGGCTCGGCGCAGACAAGTCGCTCGCACAGGTCGGCTACTGGATGCTCGACGCCAAGCACGCGGTCGAGTTGCGCAAGCAAGGCTGCATCTGGCTGACGATGTTTCCGTCGGTCGAGACGGTGGCCCGGCTCGCGACGATCGCCCGAGATGCCGCAACCCCGCCGCTGGTGCGCGAGCAGGCGATCTGGACGCTCGGCTACCGGCAAGCACAGGCGCTGCATCCGACGACGCAGTGGCCGGCCGAGGCCGTGCAGCTTGCCGATGAAGCGCTCGTGAAGCTCGCCGACACGGCGACGACCGCGGGCAAGATCACGAGCGAGGAGCTGCCGTTCGCGATGCGCCACGTGCAGTGGGAAGGCGCGTCGGCAGTGTTCGCGCGCGCACCCGGCTTGTGGGGAGAGGCGATCGAGTGTTTCGCGACACCGGCACTCGCGCGCGTGTTGCTCGTCTGTCTCGAGGACATTCCGCCGCAGCACCGGCTGCGTGCGATCCGGCTGGTCGGTGCGGTGCTCGGCGAAGAAGCGGTGCCGATGCTGCTCGCGCGTGCGGCGCAGGCGGCAATCGACGAGAAGCTCGAGATGCTGTTCATGGTCGTGTCGCTCGCTGGCGAGGCGAAGCTCGGCCTGCTCGAGGACGCCCTGAAAGGCATGAAGTACGTCGACCTGTTGCGCCAGCGCGCGAAGTGGCACCTGCAGCATTCACGCGTGGTGCCGACGGTGCGCGGGCTGCGCGTCGCACGGACGACCGGTGTGATGGCGCCGGCCGAACGCGCGAAGGCATGCGCGCAGGCGGCCGACGATCTCGGCGCGCTGACGAAGTTCGCCCGCCATCCCGAGGCATACCTCTACACGATGTGGGGCTGGATGGTGCGCGGTTCCGCGGATCCGGTGCGCGCGCGCGACCTCGTGGCGGCGCATCCCGAATCGCAGCGGCTCGTCCGCGATCTGTACATCGAGGACCTCGCGCGGCGCGGTCGCGTGAAGCAGCTGACCGCCGCGGCGCAGACACTGCAAGGCGCCGATCTAGGCGCGATGCACCTCGCGACGTTCGGCAGGCCGATCGCGGCGCTCGAGCTCGCAGCGACTGCGCGCCTGCACACGCCCGAGCTCGTGTTTGCCCGCGCGCTCGCGTGCTATCGCGCGGGCAGGCCGGACCTGACGGATCGCATCCTCGCCGAGGACATGCCGCCGGCGGAGATCGTCAACGACGACAGCCTGCCTCCGTTCCCCGGCCCCCACGAACAGTGGCTGATCGAGCACGCGCCCACCGCGCGGCCGGCCGTCGTGGCGCTCGCGAAAGGACGCGAAGCGATCCTCGCCGCTGCGAAGGGCGCGCCGTTCGATGCGGAGGGCGATACGCCGTCGATCGATCCGATCGGCGCGGTCGTGCGCCGGCTCGGCCGCGGGTTGCGCGGCTCGACGGTGTATCTCGCCGGCGAGTTCAAGTACCTCGACAAGGGCAAGCTGGCCAAAGCCGTCGAGGCGGCGGGTGCGCGGCTCGTCAATGGTCCATTCCCCGGAACCGATTACTACGTGCACGGCGATTGGTGCCTCGTGCAAACGATCGCGCAGCTCGAACGCCAGGGTGCGCGGCGCCTGCGTTCCGGCGAGCTGGAGGGCCTCTAGGTGCCGCCCAGGACGTCATCACCGGTCGGCTCGGGTGCGGCGCTGCCGAAACCGCATCGCATCGCGTTCTTGATGCCCGACGTCAAGATCGAAGGCCCCGAGGGCGCGTACGAGCGCGAGGCTGCGGTGCTGCTGTGGGTCGCGTGCATCGAGACGTGTCAGCGTCATCCGCGGCTCGCGGTACTCGACGCCGACGCAACGCCGCTGTTTCCGCAAGACGGTCACTTCGCGCCGCAGCACGCAGGACGCGGTGGCCGCGCGACCGATGCGTTCTACGGGCCGACGCGTCGCGACGAAGTGATGTGGCTCGAGCTGCTCATCTCGAACAAGCCTGGCGTCGTGCGCTTGCACGTCATCGGTCGTGACGGCAAACAAGAGACGTTCGATGCGCTCGGCCCCAAGCTCGGCGAGCAAATCCAGCAGGTGTTCGGTGCGTGGCTCACCGCGCGTGGACTCGGCGCGCTGCCGCGCCGCTTCGATCACGTGACGAGCGACGACGTGCTCGGCGTGTTGCGTGTGATCGCACCGACGCTCGCCGAGCAAGCGCGCGCGTGGCAGCTGCCCGTCGCGACGAAGCCGACCTGGAGTCTCTCGATCGTCGAGGACGAGACCGAAGAGGCCGATCCCGACGATGATCCCGAGCCGACGGGGAGCGGCGAGTCCGACGACGACGAGGATGACGGCGCGGATGTCGACGAATTCGATCGCGCGTTCGATCGCGCGGTCGATTCGACGATCGACTCGACACTCGATCTGCCGGCATCGCAAGCACCGCCCGATAGTGCGCCGCCGCAGCACATGATCTCGCGGCCGCTGATCAACCGGTTGGCGATGCCGTTCAAGCTGCCTGCGTTGCGCCTGCTCGAGCTCGCGCTGCGCGAAGATCTCGGCGATGCGATTCTCGCGGTCGATCCGTCGCATCCGCAGGCACTGTTCGCGCGGTTCGAGAAGATGGCGCCGAACGGCAAGGACTTCGCGCTGCTCCGTCAGGTGATCGCGAGCGCGCCGGGTTGGGCGCGCCCGTACGAGGAGCTCCAGGCCGACGAGGACGAGCAGGACGATCACTTCGCAATGGCGCGGCCGGGCGTGCCGAGTGATCTCGAATCGATCGCTGCCGCCGGTATGGCGTCGCTGTGCCGGCCCGCCGCGTTGCACGCGCTGTCGACGATCGGCGACCGACTTGCCGACGACGGTCGTGTCGACGAAGGCGTGCGATTACTCGAGCGCGGCGTCGAGATGGAGGACGACGATGCGGGCGCGCACCTCGCACTGCTCGATCTGCACGAGCGCACCGATCGCGTCGGCGCTTGGCTCGAGCAATCGATGCGTTCGGCGAGCCT
>DASUFX010000163.1:0-8320 GCA_036274355.1 Kofleriaceae bacterium
GTGCGCGGGCCGAACGCGCGGCCCTGGCTGCGCGCGCACACGATCCGATCCTCGCGTGTCGAGCACTGATCGGCGCGGTGGTCGCCGTCGATGTCGCCGAACGAGACGGTCACGGTGGTAGCGGGCGCGACCTCGACGACACCGTCGCTCGCGTAGCCCCACGGCGCGCCGTCGGTCGTGACGTTGCGCTCGGCCTCGACCGCGCACATCGGGCCGTCGTCCGTCGCGCTGCACCAATCGGCCTGGCGATCGCCGTCGAGATCGGCGGGCCACACGACCGACGTTGGTTGCGGCCAGGCGGAGCGGATGAGCGGCTGCAGCGTGAGGCCATGCGGCGCGCAGACGACGCCGCTGAGATCGAGGCCGCAGATGTCGGCGCGACCGTCGTCGTTCGCGTCGATCGCAGTGATCGATTGCGACGTGCCGGAGCGTGCGACATCGTCGTTGAACGACGGGCTCCAGCGCGCTGCAAAGAAGCCGCTTGCCGCGGTCGCGCATAGGATGCCCTCAGCGTCGCGGCCACAGGCGTCCAGGCGATCGTCGCCATCGACATCGCCGAGCGTCAGGCTTTTCGGATCGATCGTGAGCGGCTTCGTGATCGAATCGATGCGCACCGCTGCCGCGAAGCCGCCGGTGCCATCGCCGGGCGCGCAGAGCAGGCCGAGGCCGCCGTCGATCGTACAGAGGTCGGCGTGGTGATCGCCCGTGAGATCGCCGAGGCGGACATCGCGGCCCGTCGCGGAGAACCCGATGTCGGCGCGTGGCGTCGCGACCGTGCGGGGCACCACTTCCCATGCAGGCGCGGCGTCGAGCCCGCATAGCTGCATGCGCGGGCCGGTGTCGGTCGGCGTCAGGCACGACAGGTGCGCATAGTCCATGTTCGTGGTGGGCACGGGTGGAACGCCCGACCAGATATGGCCTTCGTCGTCGAGAAACACGCGGCGTCGCGGACCGCCGAGACACGCGTCGAGCGAGAGGTTACCGCTGGCGTCCACGGCGAGACAGCGGCCATCCGACGTGCGCAGCTCGCCGTACGGATCGAAGCGCCAGCTCGGTGCGGTCGCGCAATCGGCAAGTGTGAGGTCGTTGCCGAGGCAGCGCGTGTCGATGCGGAGCCGGCCGGCCGCGGCGTTGCGAAAGCCGACCGCGTAGCGACGCAACAGCCAGGTCACATGCGTCTGATCGATCGCGGTGCACGTGCCGCCGCACTCGCCACAGTCGCTCGTGCATGCCTCGTAGCGCGCGAGCACTGCAAACGCAGCGTCGTAGACTGCTGGCAGCTTGTTCGGTGGCTCGTCGGCGATCTTGTAACCGCGATACGCGAGGACGTCGGCCAGGCTGTTCGCGCGCGCCATCGCGAGCAGTGCGAGTGCACCGACGAGCATGTGATCGGAGTGGTCGCGGCCATGCGTTGCCGCGACCTCGAGCGTGTGGACGTGACGCGGCTGGGTCGCGCGAATGATCTGCGCGACGGTCTCGACGAGCTCGCTGCGATCGTAGGTCGTGGTGTGGTCGCCGACGGTCTCGACGCGCGTGACTCTGCCTTCCCACAAGTGCAGCAAGCTGTCGCCGCTCTCGCCCGTCTTGCCGCCATCGGGATAGCCGAGGAACACGAGCGAGACCGGACGATCCGCGAGCCGGCAGTGCTGCGCGTAATGATCGAGCACCAGGATCCAGCCGCACTCCCAGTTGCTGCTGCCCGCGGCTTCGGCGTAGGCGGCGCGCAGACCTGCATAGCGCTCCTCGCTGCTGGTGCCGCTGGTGCCGTTGCCGGCAGTGACGTAGACGCTGGTGAGCCCGCCGCCGCGCTTGACGGTGTCGAGCACGTCGGGCTGCATGAAGAGGAGGTCGTCGTCCTGGTGCGCGACGATCACGAGGTCGTCCGAGGGGACGAGCGGGCCGCCGTCTCCGAATATGTTGTCGCCGCATGCGCAGAGCGCCAGGACGGCGAGCCAACGCAAGGGCGGCATCGGCGCATTGTGCAGCATTTCGGCGCGTGGTACGCGGGGAGCGTGGACCGCCTGGTTCGGCTAGCGCGTTGGTTCGGCGCGAACCCAGCAGCGCAACTCGTGGTTGGCGGCCTCGTGCTCATGGTCGCGTTTCCCGGCGCGCCGATCGGGACGATCGGGCGTCTCGTCGTGTACGGCGCGCTCGGCGCCGCGTTCGCACTCGGTTGGCCGGCGATGCCCGCCGCCGTGCGCACGCCTCCGCCGCGCATCGCGACCGCGGTGGCGCTCGGTGTCGTCGCACTCGTGGGGCTGAGCGTGTTCTGGCCGGTGCTCTCGCAGTCGCCGTCGCCCGAATGGCAGACCGGTGATTGGGGCCCGCAGCACGCGGTGCTCGCGCGGATCATGCCGCACCTGCCGGGCCTCGACATCCCGGTGTGGAATCACGCGGTGTCGACGGGCGACGCGCCGCTCGAGCTCTACCCCGCGTTCACGTACATCGTGACCGGGCACCTCGCGCTGTTGTTCGGGCTCGAGAACGATCTGCCGCATGCGTTCATGATCGTCGCGACGCTCACCCACCTCGGGCTCGCGCTGACGACGGTCGCGCTCGCGATGCGCGTGGCCTCGAAGCCGATCGCGATGATCGTCGGCATCTTCTTCCTCGTCGACAGCGGCGCGATCTCGCACGGTGGAACAGTGGGCCTGTTCCACTGGGCGCTGCTGCACAGCGCGTTCGCGCACCTGTTCTCGATGATCGCCGCGCTCGGCATCCTCGCGGCACTGCGACGACCGCGGCTCGGCGCGTCGATGACGATCTGGCTTGGCATCGCGGTCAGCACGGCGGCGCATCCGGCGGCGCTGATCACGACGGCGACGTACTGCATCGCACTCGCGATGGTCGCGTTGCTCGCGAGCGACGTGCAGCCGCGACGCGCGCTTGCCGCGATGGGACACGTCGTGATCGGCCTCGCGTTGGGTGCGACGGTGTGGATGCCGGCGGCCGAGCGGTTGCTCGAGTACGGCCAGCACTTCCCGAACGAGCTCTACACGCCCGACAAGCTGCTCGAGCTGCTCGGTCCGTATGCGCTACCGATCACGGCGTACTCGTTCATCGTCTACAGCGGCCACCTCGGAACGCTGTTCGGCATGTGGACCCGACGGGCGAACGTGATCTTCATCGCGATCATCGTGCTCGTGATGATGCTCGGTCTCTCCGATGGGCCGTACCTCGCGCTTGGCCTCGCGCCGAGCAAGATGGTCGCGCGCCTCGGCGCGATCCGCATGATGCTGCTCGTGCGGCCGTTCGTCTTCGCGGCGGCCGCATTCACGTTCCACTCGCTCGTGCGGCGTGCGCGCGAGGCGTGGGTGGGTGCGGGTGAGCGGCAGCGCGTGATCGCAGCAGTGCTGCTCGCGATCATGATCGGTTGTTTCTCGCGCGTCGTTCCCGAGTACTGGACAAACGAGAGCGACCGGGCGCTAGGCGAGGCCAATCAGTACGCGCCGGATCTCGAGGGTCAGAACCAGCTCGAGCAGTGGGCCGAGCAACAGGCCGCGCAGATCACGCCCGAGCGGTGGGCGCGCGCGATGTTCGAGGTGACGACGCACGAGCACATGCACCTGACCGCGAAGACCGGTTTGCCGTCGTTCCACCTCACGCCCATCCCGGACTTGCTGCTTCGCGAGCGCATCGAGGACGCGTCGCCAGAGAGCCTCGCGCGCTTCAACGTGCGCTGGGTGGTCGGGCAGGGCGCGTCGCCGCAGCTCGGCGATCCGGCGACCGAGAAACAGTTCGGCATCTATCACGTGCGCGAGGTGAAGGAGTGGGACGGCAAGTTCGCGCGCATCGAGCGCGGCGTCGGCACCGTGCGGGTCACGCGGCTCGACGACGAAGCGGTCGAGATCGACGTCGATGCGCAGGCACCGGTGCTCGTCGCGCTCGGCATGGGCTACTACCCGCGCTGGCGAGCGACGCACGCGGGCGGTGCCAACGAACCCGTGTTCGCGATGCCGACGATCCAAGGCGGCAGCCTCCACGTCGTTGCTGCGTGGGTCGCGCCGGGTCATACGACGTTCACGTGCGACGGTCGCTTACCGTCGGATGGTAAGGGTCGTTTCATCTCATTGCTCGCCGCATTGTTCGCAGTGGCGGCGATCATCGTGTGGCGTCGCGCACGCTGGCGCGTTCGCGTGCTGCGCCGTGCGATCTGGCTGCGCGATCTGGTGCGTGCGCGGTGGCAGCGTGTGATCGAGATGGCGGTGCCCGCGGTTCTGATCTTCCTCGTCGTTGTCGGTGCGATCACGCAGCGGCAGTCCGCGACCGCGCTGCTCGTCGGCTCGTCGGGCATTCGGCCGACCGCGCACGTCGAGGCGCGCTTCGTGAACAATGGCGAGTGGGAGACCTGCGGCTTCTCGCCGTTCACGGGGGCGTATCGCTGCCCCGATCTCGTCAACGTCAGCGACGCGACCGTAAATCTCATGAACGATGCGCCGCCGAGCTGGGCATTCATCACGCCCGCGATCAACGCGTACGCGGAGACCGCGCAGGTCGAGATTCGCATCACGCGCACGGTGCGGCTCGGCGGGCGCTACTGGCTCGGCTCGAGCTACGGCAACGTCAAGCTGCTGATGGACAACTCGTTTGCGCACGAGTTCGGTGCGAAGAGCACGATCGACATCCCGCGCGGCCAGCACACGATCGAGCTGACCACGCAGCTTCCCGACGACGGCTCGAAGAGCATCGTGTTCGTCGCCGAGCGTACACTTGTGCCGGAGCGCACGTTCCTCGTCGAGCCGCCTCTGCAGCCGCCGGCGAGCGTCAGCGCGATCGCGAAGTGAGCTGGACGACGCCGCCGATCGCGCCGTTGATCAGGTGCGCGATCCACAGCGCGAGTGACGCAGCGAGGGCATCCGACCGCGTCATCTGGAACAAGCTCGCGCCGAGCGTGATGTAGACCGCCTCGCGGGCACCGGCGCCGCCGACCGTGATCGGAAGGAACGTCGTCGCCGCGGCGAGCGGGACGATCAGCAGCGACGAGCCGAGGTCGACACGCGGTTCGATCGCATGCAGCAGCACATAGCCCGCCATCGCGACGCAGACCTGGGTGAGCACCGATTGCACCGCCGCGCCGATGAACGGCAGCGTCGACGACAGCGCCGGCACGCGCTCCGCGATCGAGCGCAGCTTGCCGGGCAGAAACCGCGCGAGCCGCCGCGCGAACGGCAGCGCGAGCACGAGTGCGAACGAACCGGCGATCCCGAGCGCACTCCACAGCCACAGCGAGCCGGTGTCGAGCGAACCGCCTGCGGCGAGGAGACCGACCGCGAGCAGCAAGAACACGCCGAACAAGCCGAGCGCGCGCTCGACGAGCACGACCGCGAGGCCGGCGGTTGCACCGCGCTCGCCGAACACGTCGCGCGTGATCACGCCGCGTACGACATCGCCCGCGACCGCGCCAGGCAGGTAATTGTTGTAGAAGAACGAGATGAAGTAGAGCTGCGTCGCGCGCCACAGATCCGGGCGGGTGAGCGCGCCATATGCGGACAACAGCGCCCGCCACCGCGCTGCACCGATCACGACATTGAGGCCGACGAGCGCGGTCGCGAGGACCCATGCGCCGATGGAGATCTTCGCGAACGCGTCTTTGACCTCGTCCGGTTTGATCAGCGTCGCGATGTACGCGATGCCGGCGGCGGTTCCGAGCCAGCGCAGCAGCCAGCCGTAGCGTTGCCACGCGGAACGTTGCGCCTCCATGGACGGCGCAGCATGCCACGAATGTGCGTATAGTCGCGCAGCTGTGTCGTTCGTGAGCCGGGTGCGCGCGCTTTCGCCGACGACGATCCTGGCGATCGGTTGGCTGGGGTTGGTTCTCTACGCGTTCCCCGGCCACATGAGCTTCGACTCCGCGGCGCAGTTGATCGAGTCGCGCGGCGGCTCCTACACCGATGCTCATCCACCCGCGATGGCGGCGCTGTGGCGCCTCGTCGAGGTATTCGTCAGTGGCCCCGTCGGGATCCTTCTGATCCAGACCACGACGCTGCTGGCCGGCGCGTATCTGTTACTCAAGCGCCGAATGTCGCCGCGAGCGGCCGCGGTGACCACGAGCCTGCTGTTGTGGTTCCCGGTCGTCAGCAACACGATGTCGACGATCTGGAAAGACTCGCTGATGTCGGCATTCTTGCTGCTCGGCACAGCGCTGCTGCTATCGGAGCGCCGCAACGTTCGCATCGGCGGGCTCGCGTTCCTCGCTGCAGCGACCGCGATGCGCCACAACGCATTTGCGATGACGCTGCCGCTCGTCGTGCTGCTGTTCGTGTGGAATCCGGCGTATGCGTGGTGGCGGCGGTACGCGATCGCATTTGCGGCGTGGATCGTCGTGACCGGCAGCGCGCAATTCGTCAATCGCGCGCTCACGCGCCACGAGCTGCACCTCTGGCACCAGAGTCTCGCCGAGCTCGACATCGTCGGCACGCTGCAATACGTCGACGATATTCCGGACGCCGAGCTGCATCGTATCCTCGACGGCACCGGCGCGGTCCTCACCGATCACCAGCACGCAAAGCTACGCGTCGCCCGCGCGCCCGATGTCGACGTCGTCGCGCAGCTCTGGGTGGTCACCGACGCGCTGTTCGCGCGGCCGCGCCCGCCGAAGCTTGGCTTGCGCTGGCCCGACGTCCAGACGCCGGCGCAGCGCGATGCGATGGCACGGGCGTGGAAGGAGGTCGTGCCGACGCATCTGTCGGCCTATCTTCATTACCGCTGGGACGTGTTCCGCCAGCTCATGCAGATGACCGAAGTGCCGGTCGGCTCTGCCGCGTATCTATGGTTCAACGACATCCAGGATATCGACGACAGCGCATACAAGATCGGGCACGACGCCTCGTACAGCGGGATCCAGCGACCACTTCACGACGCGATGTGGTGGCTCGGCTCGACCGTGCTGTTCAATGTCTACGTCTACGTGCTGCTCGCCATTGCGCTGTTGCCGTGGTGCTTGCGCGATCGCGAGGTGCTCGGGCTCGTGGCGTCGGGACTCGTCGGCTCGGCTGGCCTGTTCGTCGTCGCGCCGACGACGGACTTTCGCTACATGTTCTGGCTAGTGCTGTGCGCACTACTCGGCCTGATCATGACCGTCACACGTCAGATCGCGTGGGTGACCGCGAGCACGATGAAGCAGTAGTCCGGCTTGCACGCGAACGTCCAGTACTCGCCCGATGCCCACGGCACGTACTTCAACTTATCGGTATCGCGATTCGTGCCGAGTAGCTTCGGCTGCTCGCCGACGCGCATGAGGTACATGTCCCACGAATCCTGCTTCAGCTTGTCGCCCAGCACGATCATGCGCTCCTTGCTGCGACCGGCACGCCTGAGCTTCGCCGTGTAGCCTTCGAGCACACCCTCGCGCCACCGCCCGACGTACACGCGCTGGCTCGGCATCGGTGGTTGCGCGCCGAGGAAGGTGACCTTGAGATCGACCTTGCGCGGCCTTTCGCCGCTCACGATCTCGATCTGCGCGATCGCATCGAGGAACGCATGATGAATCGCGCCGACATCACGGCCGACGTAATCCTTGATGTCGAGATGCTCGATCTCGTCGACGCACAGCGGCTTGTCGAACTCGTAGTCCATCACGAGCTTGACGTCGCTCACGCCGAGCGTCTTCCACTGATCGCCGCCGCGGAACACGACGCGAGACAGCCCGAAGTACCTGGCAACCATCTCCTGCTTCTTCTGGTCGCGCACGTCGTCGCCGAGTGCCCACCACGTCTCCGGCACCGGGTACCACGACGCCGCTGTGAAGACGCTACCGGGTTTCGTCGCGGCGAGATCGGCGAGTCGCTTGTCGGAGACGCCCGACATCTTCGTGTAGAGCGGTATCGTGCGCGCGCCTGCGTAGATACTCGCGATCACCGCAAACACGACGAACGGTACGAGTGTCTTCGTCTTGCGCAGCGAAATCGACAACACGCCGAGCGTTGCCGCGAGCAACAGCGCTCCGCCGTGCATGTAGAAGCGCGGGCCGAGCTTTGGTGATGCGAACACCGTTATCGTGATCAAGGAACCTGCGAGCAGCGCGATGCCGACAAACGTGAACGCCTTGCGCTGGCGGTCGCGTTGCTCAGCGGCGTCCTCCCCGCCGTCGGTGACGATGCCGAGCACGAACGCGGCGACCATCAAGAGCAGCAGCGGTGCCGATGCGGCGAGGAAGTCGAGAAAGATGTCCATGTTCCCGGCGAAGCCGCGCACCAGGATCTGCTGCGTGAGCGTGTAGCGTTCGGCGAGACCTTCGTAACGCTGGCCCTGACCTGGCGCGAAGAAGATCATCAAGTAGCCGATGAACGCGCCGGCAACGCCCGCATACAAGACCGTCGCG
>DASUFX010000164.1:0-9533 GCA_036274355.1 Kofleriaceae bacterium
CGGGGTCGAGGTCCACATCGACGAGCCGATCACCTCGCCGAACTTCCACCCGCTGCCGGCCGTCGCCTTGATCTGGACGTCGAGCGCGAGCGGCGTGACGAAGTAGTCGAGCTCCTGGTTGAACACCTCGGTCGCTGCCGCCGCGTCTTCGAGGAAGTAGAAGTTGCCTGCGCCGTGCTCGGCAAGGCCGCGCATGAGCTTGACGTCGAACGAGAGACCGACGCCGATCGTGGTGACGCCGATGCCTTGCTCGATGTAGCCATCGGTCATCGCGATGATCGCGTTCGGATCGGTGTTGCCGGCCGTCGCCATGCCGTCCGACAGGAAGATGACGCGGTTCTGGCGATCGCTGGAGAACGCCGACGATGCGAGCTCGAGGCCGGTCGCGAGGCCGTCGTAGATGTCCGTCGAGCCGCGCGGCGTGAGGTTCGTGATGAGTGTGTGGAGCAAATCTTTGTTCGGCGTTTCCGAGAACGGCGCGAGCACGTCGACGCGATCGTCGAACTGCACGAGCGCGAGACGATCGCCGTCCGCGAGATTGTCGACGAGCGTGTGGAGGCCGACCTTGACCTTCTCGAGCCGCTGGTCGTCCCACATCGAACCGGAGTGATCGACGACGACGACGAGGTTGAGCGGTTTGCGCGTGATCGTGGTGGGATCGACGTTCGTGTTGACCGCGATCTGCAACGTCGCTTGATGCGCGCCGGTGAGCCAGTCGCGGCCGACCGACACGCCGGGCGTCATGCACAGCGCGCTCGTGCAATCGCTCTTCGGCGGCTCGCTGTAGTGCTCGTTGAAGAAGCCGTTCGCGTCGAGCGTGTCTTTACCTGGCACGCCGCCGCTTTCGAGGATGCCGCGAAACTCGCCGATGTCCTGCTGGCCGCCGAAGCTGACGCCACCGCCGCCGCTGCCACTGCTGTCGTCGCCGCCGGCGGAACTGGCGCCCTGCGCGGCGCACGCGGACACGGCGAGGACGAGAACGAGCCATTTCGTCATGCGGTCCTGTTCAGCAACGCGGGTGCCAGAGCCGGTTTCTGCGATTTCTGTGAACCATCGCGTGCAGTTGCAGCGCGCGACATGGGCAGCCGCGCCGATCGCGAGATCCGGCGCGAACCGGCAAGTCACGACATCGGTGTCGTAGGATGCGCCGGTGATGCGGCGCCTCCTTCTGGTCGTCCTGGTCCTCGGTCTTGTCAATTGCCGGCAATCGCAGCCCACGCCGGAGCAGCAGCCTCGGCAGGCACCGGTCGTCGTCGCGAAGGATGCGGCGGTCGTCGTCGATGCCGGTCCACCGCCGCCGAAGTTCCGTACGGAAGCGTCGACGTTCGACGTCGATCCCGCGTACGCCGGCACCGGCAAGACGTTCATGGTCGCGTCGGAAGACCAGCTCGCGAGTCAGACCGGGCGCGACGTGCTCGCGGCGGGCGGCAATGCGGTCGATGCAGCGGTCGCCGTCGCGTTCACGCTCGCCGTGACGCGGCCGAGTGCGGGCAATCTCGGCGGCGGCGGCTTCGCGGTCGTGCGTACCGGCAAGGGCAAAGCGAGCACGATCGATTTTCGCGAGACCGCGCCCGCGGCAGCGACGCCGACGATGTACGACGACGCGGGACCGAAGGCGTCGCTCGCCGGTGCGAAGGCGGTCGGGGTGCCCGGCAGCGTTGCCGGCTTGTGGGAGCTGCACAAGAAGTACGGCACGAAGAAGTGGGCCGAGCTGATCGCGCCGGCGATCAAGATCGCGAAGGACGGCTACCCGGTCACGCCACTGCTCGCGATGGGGATCAAGAATCGCGTGAAGGGGCTCGGCATGACCGGTGCGTTGGCTGACCGTTTCGCGCCCGGCGGCACGCCACTCGAGGTGGGCGCGACGGTGAAGAACCCCGAGCTTGCGGTCGTGCTCGAGCGGATCGCAGCAAAGGGACCCGATGGCTTCTACAAAGGCGAGACCGCCGCCGCGATCGTCGACGTGATGAAGAAGGAAGGCGGCCTGATCACCGAGAAGGATCTCGCGGGCTACAAGGCCGTGTGGCGCGAACCGATCAAGCTCACATATCGCGGCAAGACGCTGATGACGATGCCGCCGCCGTCGTCGGGTGGTGTCGTGCTCGCGATGACGGCGAACATGCTGCGCAAGGTCGACCTCGCCAAAGCCGGCTGGCACTCCACCGAGCATCTGCATCAAGTCGTCGAGGTGTGGCGACGGGCATTCGCTGCGCGCAACGAAGTGCTCGGCGATCCGAAGTTCGTCAAGGACATGCCGGTCGCGAAGCTGACGTCGCAAGCGGAGGCCGACCGGCTCGCTGCGACGATCACGGATCGCGCGACGCCGTCGAAGGACGTGCCGGCGCTACTCGGCGGCACGCACACGACGAACTTCTGCGTCGTCGACAAGAAAGGCATGGCGGTCGCGTTGACGACGACGCTCAACACGTCGTTCGGCAGTGGCGTGATGGCCGAGGGCGTGCTGCTCAACAACGAGATGGATGACTTCGCGACGAAGCCAGGGCAGCCGAACGTCTACGGGCTCGTGCAGGGCAAGGCCAATCAAATCGAGCCCGGGAAGCGCATGCTGTCGTCGATGACGCCGACGATCGTCGAGGATGAAAAGGGCGAGCTGTACATGGTTGTCGGCGGGCAGGGCGGACCACGCATCATCACCGAGGTGTGGCAGGCGATCTCGAACGTGATCGATTTCGGGATGACGCCCGATGCAGCGATCATGGCGCCGCGCTTTCACCATCAGCATCTTCCCGATGAAGTCGTTGTTGAAGCGGAAGCGATTACGCGTGATGTCGACGAAGCGCTGCGTGGGCTCGGTTACACGATCGTGTGGAACCAACCTGAACGCATCTTCGGCGCTGCGAACATGATCGTGCGAAGCGCAACTGGTTGGGCGGGCAGCGCGGATCGACGCGGCGGCGGCGCTGCGCTGGGTGATTAGCCGCGCGAAGCGTGGCAGACTGATCTCCCATGTCTGGTCAGGGTGAACCCAGCGGCAGTGTCGTCTACCCGAAGCTGCCGGTTCCCTCCAACCGAAACGCGAGCGAGGCGAAGGTGAAGGGCTTCAACCAAGACGACGGATACAGCAAACCGAAGATCGCGGCAGCGGTCGCGCTGGTCGCGGCGATCGGTGGCGCCGTCGGCTACTTGCTCGCGCCCGACAAGGGCAAAGAGCTGGCGGCGGCAAAGAAGGAAGCGGCTGCACAGCAGACGGCGGCGAAGACCGAGAAAGATCGCGCCGACGGCATTGCGAAGCAGGTCGACGTCCTCACCAAGGACAAGACCGAGCTCGAGAAGCAGCTCTCCGACATGACGGCGAAAGCCGGCGAGATGGAGAAGAAGGCGCAGGCCGCGAACGAGGCTGCGCAGAAGAAGCTGAAGAACGCGATCGGCGACGAGGACGGCTCGGTGTCGACCGAGGGCGAAGAGATTCACCTCAAGCTCGTCGACAAGGTGCTGTTCGCGGTCGGCGACGATCAGCTCACCGACAAGGGCAAGACGGTCCTCGACAAGGTCGCGAAGGCGCTCAAGGACATTCCGGACAAGCAGATCTGGGTCCAGGGCCACACCGACGACTCGCCGATCATCGTGCCGCCGCCGCCGAAGAAAGATCCGAAGAAGAAGGGCAAGGACAAGGAGCCCGAGCTGGTGCCGTTCCGCTTCAAGTCGAACTGGGAGCTGTCGGCCGCGCGCGCGCTCCAGGTCGTGCACTACTTGCAAGATCACGCGAAGGTCGATCCGACGAAGCTCGCCGCGCTCGCGTTTGGCGAGTACCGCCCGGTCGCAAAGAACAACAAGGCCGCGAACCGCCGCATCGAGATCGTGCTCTACCCGCATCGCGCGGTGATCGAGCGCGCGAAGAAGTAATTCCCCGTCGGGGATGCCAAGCGCTCAGCGCTGGCGCTCGACGAAGCTGACGAGGTCGCTGTCGGCGGCGTGCTCGAGCGCATCGAGCTCGCCCGCACCGCTCGCGCCATCGCGCGCGAACAGGAGCACCGGCATCGGCTCGAGCTCTCTGCCCGAGCGCAGCTCGCGCACGACTTCGTGCACGCCTTCGCTCGTCAGCTCGAGCAAGATCGCGCGCGGCCGTAGTGCGCGTGCAAGTCGCGACAGCGGCGCGAGTGCGCGCGTCATCGACACGACCGTGTAGCCGCGTTCGCTCAGCACGAGATCGAGCTGCTGCAGGCGCGACCGATCGCGCTCGACGATCAGCACGACGCCGCGATCGCTCGGTTCGGGCAGCGGCTCGGTCGGGTTCGTGACGTACGGACCGTGCGTGAGTCGATCGGCATCGCGCGAGCGATACACGGCAAGCGCGACCTTGTTGAGCAGATCCTCGACGTCGAACGGCTTCTCGACGACCTCGCTCGCGCCGATCGAGGACAGGTTGACCTCGAGGCCGTGCACGGCCGTCATGATCAGCACCGGCACGTTCACGTAGGTGGCGTCGTTGCGGAGGGCCTGCAGGAACTGCCGCCCGTTCATGCCGGGCATCATGAGGTCGAGCAGGATGACGTCGGGGCGCGCCGCGTGGACGCGATCGAGAGCATCCTCGCCGTCGACAGCAACATCGACGACGTAGCCCTCCTCCGCGAGGACCTGGCCCAGCGTCTCCCGCACCATCGGCTCGTCATCAACGACGAGAATCCGGCCGCCTTTCGCTGCAGCTCCCGTCATTCCGGTTTGACGGAGCGTACCACCCGCTGTGCCTCCGGGGTACGATGGCAACGATGTCGACGGCACCATCGGTGGCTCGTGCCTACGACGGGCTACGCACCAAAATCCTGCAGCGCATTCTGGACATGCGCGCCACGATCGATCCGTCGCTTGGCCGCGTCGACGAGGCCACTGCACGTACGCAAATTGGCGCAGTGCTCGATCACATCGGCAACTTCATCGCGACTGGTGACCTCGGCCTTCACCGCGCGTTCTTGCACACGTTCCTTGCCATGCGCGCAGCGGAGGCACAAGGCCCGGCGCAGGTGCTCGCGATGCTCGTCGCGATCGGCGACACCGCTGCGCAAGTCTCGCAGGAAGAAAGTCAGGGCGCCGAGGGTTCCGAGCTCACGCTCCTGCTCACGCGAGTGACCGCAGCGACCGCACGTGCGGTCAACGATCTGATCGCCGACGAGCTCGAGCGCCGGCTCGCGCAGTGGGCCGAGCTATCGACCAAAGAGCGAGAGGCACTGAAGCCGTCGTGAGCACCGCGGTCGCTCCCACGCTCAAGGTCGCCGGCGATACGCACGTCGGCAAGGTTCGCGCGACCAACGAAGACTCGATGATCTGCGATCCGGTGCGCGGCCTCTACGTCGTCCTCGACGGCATGGGCGGTGCGAACGCAGGCGACATCGCGTCGCAAACCGCACGCGACGCGATTCGCGACTTCGTCACCCAGCGCCGGCTCACGATGGAGCCGCGCGCACTGCTCGAAGCAGCGATCCAGTACGGCTCGGCCGCGGTGTTTGCCGCCGCGCAAGCTGCACGCGAGCGACACGGCATGGGCACGACCGTCGTCGCGTGCCTCGTCATCGACACCAAGCGCGTGATCATCGCGCACGTCGGCGATTCGCGCGCCTACCTCCTCCGCCACGGCCGCCTGCAATCGCTGACGCGCGACCACACGATCGTCGAGGAGCTCGTCGATCGCGGCGTGCTCGCGGCCGAGGAGGCCGAGCGTCATCCGTACAAGAACGTGCTGTCGCGCAACCTGGGCGCGAAGGCCGAAACCCGCGTCGACGTGCTCGAGCTCGACATGAAGCCGGGCGACCGGCTGCTGCTCTGCTCCGACGGGCTCTACGGCTACGCCTCGACCGAAGGCATGCAGTACCTGCTCGGCTCCGGCGATCCGCCCGAAGTCGTCGCGCGCGATCTGATCGATCTCGCGCTGCGCGGCGGTGGTGGCGACAACGTCTCGGTGATCGTGCTCGAAGCACCGCAACTCGCCCCCACCTCGACGCAGGTCGTCCGCACGAGTGGCGCGACCGCGTGGTGGCAGATGCGCCAGCGCTTCCTGCAAGTCGCGAAGGAGCGCGGCATCACGAAGAACCCGATCTGCCGCGGCCTCCAGCCCGACGAGGCACTCGATCTCGTCGCGCTCTCGCTGTGCCAGGCGATCTTCCACGACCTCGAGAAGTCCACCGGCGTCAACGTGTGGACGTTCGCGCAGAACATCGCGGGCGGCTGGTTCGAGCGCGGCGGCGAGTGGTCCGCGCTGCGCAGCCTGATGGACATCCTCGCGATGAGCGCGCGTACCGTCGTCGACGAAATTCGCGCGGCCGACGCCAAGCTCGGCTTCTTGCTCGACGTCGCGGTCTCTCGCGCTCTCGTCGTTGCCGAGCTCGCACTCGGTGGCCTGCTCGCCGAGCGCCTGCGCCAGGTCGACAGCGACCTGATCGCGGTCCACAACGCGATCCAGGACACGATCGATGCCGAGGTCGACGACGTCATGTCGGACGTGCGCTTCACCGAGCAAGCGACGATCCCATTCCTGCGTCCCGATCGTCCGGTCACCCATCCCGGCATCTCCGCCGAGCTGGTCTCCGGGATCGAGAAGACGCTCACGATCGCCCGCGCTCGCACGTCGCCGCGCGCCGAGCTCGTCAAGCAGATCCTCTCCTCACTCGAAACGATCGCGACTGACACCGCGGGCAACTTCTCGGCGGCAGTCCTCGCCGCGCGCGAGCTCTACGGCGTTCGCACCGTCGACGATGCGGGCATCATGTCGCTGTTCGACGCGCTCGATTCCGCCCGCATCATCACCGCCTCGTCGGTCCACCAGACCTCGTTCCCCGACGCGCTTCGCGCCAAGGTTCTCGGCGCGATCTCGTCCGCACACCAACGCCTCGTCGGCGCGATGACCGGCCTCGTGCTCGAAGCCGTCGCGCCTGTCACCGAGAAGCTCAAGGCTGCGCAAGCCGTCACCGCCGAGCTGCGCGACAAGGTCGGCCGCGCCGAGCGTCACCGCGCCGAGCTCGCGGAAAAATTCGCGACCACCATCGATCAATCCCTGCCGTGGGAAAAACGCGGCGTGACGGAGTGGTGACATGAGTGACGTCGATCTCGTCGAAGCGGTCAGCGTCCTCCGGGACGAAGTACTCGATACTGTCGAGCACGGCGATCGCGATCCGCCCGGCGCCGAAGTCTTCGACGCGCTCATTCGCGCACTCACGATCGGCGGCGAATCCGTCCCCGGCCTCGATCTCACGCTCCACGATTCGGTCACGCGCCGGCTCGCCTGGGGCGACAGCGAAGAGGTCGTGCTCGCCGACGCCGAGATGGTGTTCGATCGCCTCATGGTCGCGGTCGAGCGCGCGCTCCGTGATCCCGCCGATCGCATGGTCGTCATCGAGGCCGCCACGCAGGTCGCGGTCACCGTCGCGCGTGTCGTATCGCTTGCCGCCGTCGGCCGCGCATCACGCGATCGCGCCGCACGCCTCCGCGAGGAGATGGCGCAGCGTCAGCTCAACGAAGTGCTCGACAAGCAGCGCGCGAGCATCGTGAATCTCGAGCGCGAGACCCGCGATCGCTAAGACGTTGCCGTCGTCGGCAGTGGGACATCGAGCTCGGCGAGCTCGGCTTCCGAGATCGTCAGGTTCGCGACTTTGTGCGCGATGAGTAGTGCGTGCTTTAGCTCGCCCGTCAGCGTGATCGTGAACGTGCCGCTCGAAGGATCCTTCGTCAGCTTGTAGGTCACGAACTCGCCGATCGAGTACGACTCCAGCTCTGGCAAGCCCATGCCGTCGATTATGGTCGCGCACTCGCGTGATGGAAATGGGGCGCGCGCGCAGAGAGTGCCCGAGAGTGCATCGACGCAGAACGTCGTATCGCGCCTCACGCGTTATGCGGAGGGCGTGATGTTCGCGGTGATCGCGTCGAGCAGCGCTTCGAGGCCTGAATCGCGATCGACGTAGCGATGAACGAGATCGGTGTTGGTTCGACCGGTGCCGCGCACGATGCGACGAGCTGCGGGCTGCGCCTTACGAACGTCATCCATGATCGGCTCGATGCGCGGATCGGCCGCGTCGAGCTCGGCGATCACCGCATCGAGCTTGATGTGCTCGAGTGCTTCGTGCACCGCGTAGTCGTCACTCGCGAACAGCACGTCCCAGCCACTCGACACGTAGAGTGCCATCGCGCCGCGCTGGCGATGATCGTCACCGACCACGAGCACGCGCATACGGCGGCCTGGTTTTTCGATCGTTCCCGACTGCCGCGCGGCCGCGGCAACGAGTGCGCGCCACTCGGGTGGCGGCTCGATGAGCAGAACGCCGAGCGCGGGGGCAGTGCCCGCGACCTCGCGCACGACATCGCCGATCACTTCCATCGCGGTGCCCGACCGCGGATCGGTCATGGTGAGCGAGACGCGTGTGCCGACCGGCAGCCACTCGGACACTTCGGAGGTGTCCAGGCAAATACCGACCTCGGACACGTCACGGGTATGGCAGACCGCCATCTTGCCGCCGAGAAGCGGGCACACCGTGACGTTTAGCGAGATCCGGTAACGAGGCGCGCGACGCGACACCGAGGGTCATTGTAACAGCTGCCCCACTCGCGGCGTGGGAATCGCGGCATGATAGGTCTGGCCAGGCTGGCTTGCATTGACCCGTGCCAGCCCGCCGAGGGAAGGTCTGGGACCTATGAGAGTTGCTCTCGCGATCGCAGCATTGATCGCAGCGCCGCTGACCGCAGCGGCCGACGAGCCCGCGCCGAGCGCACCGTCTGCGCCACCACCGACCGCGGGCCTTCCTGGCATGCCAACACCAACGCCGACGCCGGCACCGACGGGTGGGGCACCGGGCGACACGCCATCGACGACCGCACCGGCACCGGCACCGGCACCGGCGCCGGCAGGCGATGCGCCCGATCCCGCTTACGACACGCGGAACTTTCCCGCCCCGAAAGGTGCGGACGTCGTCATCGTTTCGTACGGCGAGCGCAGCCGGAAGAATGTGCTGATGCTCGGCGGGATCGCTGCGGCCGGCGTGGTTTTCGGCGCGGTTGGCCTCTACTTCCATCTCGACTCGCGGTCTGCATCCAACGAAGTCAGCTCGAACAAGCCCACCGGCGAGCCGTGGACGCCCGAGCGCGCCGATACGTACGATCGCGTGCACAGCTCGTCGGTCGCCGCGGGCGTGTTCTACGGGATCGGCGGAGCCTTGCTGCTCACGAGCGCGGTCATGTACATCGTCACCGAGCCGAAGGAAGAGAAGACGGTGATCCATCCGCACTACGATCCGAAGCCGACCGCACTCGTCGCACCGACGCGTGGTGGCGCCATGATCGGCGGAGCGTGGAGGTTTTGATGCGCGCGCTCCTGTTGTGCATTCCGCTCGCCGCATGCACGCCCGATGTCGTGTCGGGCTCGTATCTGTGCGGCCCTGATGAGCTGTGTCCCGACGGTCAGAAGTGCAACGGCACCGAAGACAAGACCACCGGCCTCGCCGCCGATTCGTGCGTGATCCCGTCACTCGCGCGGCCGTTTGCGTGTACGCCGAAGGTCGACGTCGAGCCCGACGACAGCATGGCTCAGGCGCACG
>DASUFX010000165.1:0-13334 GCA_036274355.1 Kofleriaceae bacterium
GATCAGCACGACGAACGTTAGGGCGTCGAACGCAGAGCTGAGCAATCCGAACTCGAGCATGAACCGGCCGATGAAGTGCGTGTCCCAGCGGCGCGGACCGGCCACGAGCTCCGGATCGACGTTGTCGCCGGCGATTCCGACTGCCGGGATATCGGAGAGGAAGTTGTTGAGCAGCACCTGACCGGCTGTGAGCGGCAGAAACGGCAGCACCAGCGAGGCGGCTGCCATGCTGATCATGTTGCCGAGATTCGCGCTCGTCGTCGTGAGGATGTACTTTAGTGTGTTCGCGAACGTATGTCGGCCTTCCTCGATGCCGCGCGTGATCACATCGAGGCCCTTGCGCGTCAGCACGAGATCAGCGGTCGCCTTCGCGACGTCGACGGCCGACTCGACGGAGATCGACACATCGGCGGCGTGCATCGCAGGCGCGTCGTTGACGCCGTCCCCGAAGAAACCGACGACTGCATCGCCCTTGCGCAGCGCCCGCAATATGCGTTCTTTCTGGTTCGGATCGACTTCGGCGAACAGATCCGCATCCATCGCGGCGTGGACGAGCGCGATGTCGGTGAGGTCGTGAAGGTCCTCACACGTCAGGAGCTTTGCGTCGCCGAGGCCGACTTCACGTGCGACATGGCGAGAGACGTACCGGCTGTCGCCGGTGATCATCTTCACCCGCACACCGAGCTCGCGCAGCTTGGCGAGCGCCGCGCCGGCGTCTTCCTTCGGGCGGTCGTAGAGCGTCACAAACCCGGCGAGCGTCAGGTCCTGTTCATCGTCCACGCTGTAGCGCTCGCGCGACTCGAGCGTGCGCGTCGCGACGGCGAGTACACGGATCCCTCCGGCGCCCCACGCGCGATCGCGTGCGTCGAGCTCGGCGCGCACGGTGGCATCGATCGGCGTGCCGTCGGACAATCGCGTGCACACCGCGACCACGTGCCCGAAGGCGCCCTTCATGACGAGCCGAACGGCGTGCTCGTTTCGCACGACAACGCTGACGCGCTTGCGCGTGAAGTCGTACGGGATCTCGGCGAGCTTCTCGATCGCGCTGCGATCCACGGCGCGCGCATCGAGGATGGCCGCGTCCATCGGGTTCGCAAAGCCGGCCTGCAGTGCTGCATTCAACGCGGCGAGCTCGATCACGGTGTCGCTCGCCACGCCGCGCGCATCGCAAGCACCGGCGACGCGCACGACACCCTCGGTGAGGGTGCCGGTCTTGTCGGTGCACAGCACCGTCATGCTGCCGAGGTTCTCGATCGCATCGAGCCGACGTACCAGAACGCCCGTCGTCGCGAGGGTCGTCGCTGCTCGCGACAGGTTGATGCCGACAATCGCAGGCAGCAGCTCGGGGCTCAGTCCAACCGCAAGCGCGATCGCGAACAACAGCGTGTCGATCACCGGTCGTCCGAGCAGGACATTGACCGCGAACACGACCACGATCATGACAAGCATCGCGACGAGGAGGAGCATCCCGAATCGCCGCAACCCGCGTTCGAACTCGGTCTCCGGTGTCCGCGACGCGAGCCGCTGCGCGATCGCACCGAACGCGGTGTCCTTGCCGGTCGCGACGGCAAGCGCACGCGCCGAACCACTGCGCACGTTCGTCCCGAACTGCACGCAGCCCGACCGGTCGCGCAGTGGGGCGCTCTCCGCCGTTGGCCCCACGCACTTGAGGACCGGGAAGCTCTCGCCGGTCAGCACAGCGTCGTCGACATGGAGCTCGGTTGCCTCGATCAGCACCGCATCCGCAGGAACGATGCTACCGGCGGCGAGCACGATGACGTCGCCGGGCACGACCTCGCGAACCGGCACCGCGCGTTGGACGCCGTCGCGCACGACGCTCGTCCCGATCTGCACGCGCTCCAGTAGCTTCGCGATCGCCGTCTCCGCGCGGTACTCGCGGAAATAGCCGACGCCGACGCTCGCGCCAAGGATCGCGCCGACGATCGACGCATCGACCCATTCGCCCGATACTGTCGACGCAATCGCGGCGAACACGAGCAGCAGCACCAGTGGGCTGCGCAGCTGGCGCCACAGCACACGCAGCCGGGTCGCCGCGGGCCGGGCATGGATCTCGTTCGGTCCGTAGAGCTCGAGGCTGTGCGCTGCGAACGCGGACGACAGACCATCGAGCGTCACGCCCAGTGAGCGCGCGACTTCGGCCGGCGACTTCGCCCAGTACGTGCGCATACCTGCTGTGTCAGCCTGCCTGCTGCATAAGAGCACTGCAAGACAACACCCCCGGTCGTCTGCGTAGCGGGCCGTACACATGCCCGCTAGGCATCCGACGCAGCCGCTGCATGCCACCGCTCCGTCCGCGCGGCCTTTGCGCGTTCACGCGGCACGTAGCGAGCACGTGGCTTGCTACCGGGATAGTTGATGAGCTTCGAATCGCACGCGCAACGTCCGCCGTTCTACGACGAGGGATACGGCTTCGACTTGTTCGGGCTCCATCCGCCGGCGGTCGAGCGAGCAGTCGCGGCGGGCGCGCCGTTCTACGATCACTACTTTCGCGTCGACTCGCGTGGCGTCGAACAGATTCCTGAAACCGGCCCCGCAATCCTGGTTGCGAATCACGGCGGCGTGCTGCCGCTCGATGCCGCGATGCTCTGCCTCGACGTACTGCGGCAAACCCGGCGGCTGCCGCGCGCGATCGCGGATCACTTCGTCCCGCGGTTGCCGATTGTCGGGACGCTGTTCGCGCGCATCGGAGTCGTGAGCGGCGCGCGCAGAAACGTCGAGCGGTTGCTCGAGCGCGGCGAGCTCGTCGCGATCTGGCCCGAGGGCGTGACCGGCCCCGCCAAGCCGTTCCGCTCGCGCTACCAGATCCAGCAGTGGCGCGTGGGATTCGCCGAGCTCGCGATCCGCTATCGCGCCCCCGTGATCCCCGCTGCCGTCGTGGGTGCCGAGGAGAGCTGGCCGATGGCCAAGAAGCTCCCCGGGCTGCGCTGGTTCGGCGTGCCGTACATGCCGATCCCGGCGTTCCCGGTGCCGCTTCCGACCAAGCTCTACATCCGCTACGGCCAACCGATCAGGTTCGATCGAGTCGCGGCGGACGATCCAGCGGTCGTTGCCGAGGAGGCCCACCGCGTGCGCGTTGCGATCGAACAGCTGATCGATGAAACACGGGAAGAGCGTCGGAGGGACCAATGAACGTCCTGGTAACCGGCGCCACGACGCCGCTCGGTGCAGCGATCGTCGACGAGCTACAGCGTACGAGCGCGGCGTTCGTGCTCGCGGTTGGTCACGAGCCGTGCGCGACCTACCTGCATCCGGGCGAACGGGTCGAGTACCACTCGCTCGATCTGACGCGGCCGCGCAGCGTGCACGACCTGCTTTGGGGGCCGACGCGCGACCACGCGATCGACACGATCATCCACCTCGCGCAGCACCGCCGGGTGGGCGACAGCGGCTCGCGCATCCATGCGCAGAACGTCGGGGCAACGCGCGAAATGCTGCTCGGTGCGATGGAGCACCCGACGATACGCCGCTTCATCTACCGCAGCTTCTCGGACGTCTACGCGCTTCGGCACACGACGACGGAGCTGATCGACGAGGAGGCGCCGCTGGACTTCGAACCGCAGGCTCCACAGTGGGTGCGCGACCGCGTCGAGGCAGACACGCTCGTCTCGGCGCACTTCGGTTCGCGGCTTCAGGTGGCCGTGCTGCGGTGCGTGGAGATCCTCGCATCCGACGTCGGCAGCCAGCTGTGGGACTACCTGCAGTCGCGTGTCTGCCTGCGCCCGCTCGGCTTCGACCCGATGATCAACGTGCTCTCGCTTGCGGACGCTGCGATCGCGTTTACCGCGGCGGCAGGCTCGACCGAGACTGGCGTGTTCAACATCGTCGGTGCCGACACGCTGCCGCTGTCTCGCGCGATCGAGGAGAGCGTGCGGATCGAGATCCCGGTCCCTGGGCCGCTCATGGCACCCCTGTACAACCTGCGCCGCTCACTCGCGGGGTTCGAGTTCAACTACCAGATGAACCTGCGGCGGTTTCATTTCGGCGGCGTGCTCGACGGAACACGCGCCGCCGAGCGGCTCGGCTATGTCCCGCAGCACCACGTCGAATGGCCGCGCCCGTGGTGGCGCATGCTGATCGATCGCCTTACCGCGCTGAGACTCGCGCCGCAGTGACGCTCCCGGTCATGGCACGCGCACCGAGCGAAGCCCCCGTCACACCTGCTGGCGCGCCGGTCGTTCCGGCAACAAGCGGTACTCGGCGAGCTGATCGCGCAGCCGCGATGGAGACAGCTTCACGAGGTTGCGCGGCATCTCGTCGATCGTGATGTCGCCGCCCACTCCGCTGCTGGCATCGCGCAATGCGCCGAGCATGTGCGGGCTCGCGCACAGGATCAGGCGCTTCGCGTGCGTGGCTCGCATCATCGCCGCGACCTCGCCGACGATCATGCGTGAGAATTCGGCGTCGAACGCATCGATGTGGGCGTCGCGATGATCGTCGAATGCGTATTGAAGCTTGCCCATGCGGCTCACCCCCGGCCGACTGTCGGAGAACAGCTTCGAGGATCGGAGCCGACGAGCCGGGTTGACGAGATCGCGTCGCTCGATCAGCTCCTCCGCCAACCCTTCGGCCTCGGCCGTGCGCTCGAACGTGAACAAGCGGGCGCGCGCAGCGTCCGCGACAACGATGCATGTCCGGTACATGCCCCTCGCCAGTGCAAAGCGATGACCAGGGGCGGCATGGGCTGAGTCGACCAGATTGCGCAATCGCTGCACCCGACGACAGAAGCGGCGCGGCTTCTTCGCGCGCTTGGTTGCGCGCGCGCGCAAATGTTGGCCGGTTCGTTGCACGACATCGGGGCATGCGCTTCTCGAAGATCCTGTGCCCGGTCGACTTCTCGCCGGGCTCACAACAAGCACTGCGGGTAGCGACTCGCCTGGCGAACGAAGCGAATGCCGAGCTCGTCGTCGTGCATGCCTGGTATGTCCCGGCGATCGCATACAGCGAATTCACGTTCCCCGCCGACGCAATCCAAGGGATGGCGGACGACGCGAACCGCGCGCTCGAAACAACCATCGCCGAAGCGAAGCGTGCTGGCGCGAAACAGATCAGCGGCAAACTGCTCACGGGCGAACCGTGGTCCAGGATCGTCGGCGAGCTCGACGAACACGGATATGATCTATGCGTCATCGGCACGCACGGTCGAACCGGGCTTGCACGTGTCTTGCTCGGCTCCGTTGCCGAGAAGGTCGTCCGTCATTCTCCGTGCTCGGTCCTCGCGGTTCGGCCCGAGGGCGAGGTCAAACCGTTCAAACATCCCCTGGTACCAACGGACTTCTCCGCCAGTGCCGAGCACGCGCTCGAGATGGCAGTCGAGCTCGCCCCTGAAGCGATCACGCTGCTGCATGTGATCGAGCTACCGGTCGCGACCGGGAGAACAGCCGTACCGAATCTCGAGCGCAGCCTCGACGAGAGCGCCATGATCGCGCTCGCGGAGGCGGCAAATCGGCTCGGAGGCAAGGCACGCGGATCGATCACCACGCGAACGCGCATTGGCTACCCAGGCGCGCAGACGCTCGCCGAGCTCGATGACGATCGAAGCATCGATCTCGTCGTGATGGGAACCCACGGCCGTACCGGCGTCGCGCGAGCGCTTCTCGGTTCCGTCGCGGAGAAGGTCGTACGCCATGCACGCTGCCCGGTGCTCGTCGCGCGAAAAGTAAGATCGTAGAGGCGCGCTCGCTCGCGAAGCCGGACCCGCCGAGCAGATCGATGCGGGCTTCACACGACATGCGAGACCGCGACGAGGATCGCGATCACGATGCTGGCGAGCGCGGCGAACCCAACTGCTTCGCGCCGCTTCTGCACCGCCGGCGTCACGCGCAGCACGACGACCAGATCGCCGCGTGCGACGTCGCGATACGGATCGCCGCCTTCGCCCGAGCGGGCCGCGAGAGCTTTGCCACGCCTGGCAAGCCGGATCTCGTGGCCATCTTCGATATTGCGCGGAACCTTCACGGTCGCCGAGCCATCGGGCGTCGGCACCTCGAGTGTTCCGCCGAACCAGAGATGTCGCGCGCGCACCGCGGCGTCGACGACAACATCATTGCCGCGATCGCGCGGCGTGCCGTTCGGCGGCGCAGTGCCCGGCGTCTCGTAGCCTTCGATCGAGATCGCGACGTACAGGTAGCCGGTCGGTTTCCCGGCGAGCTCGTCGCCTTTGCCGGCGAGGCGCAGGATCTGTCCGTGCTGAATGCCGGCCGGCACGACGACGGCGAGCTTCTCGGCACGACGCACGAGCCCGCGCTCGCATGCGCACGGCTTGGCCCACCGCTTCCCATGGCCGCGGCACGCCGCGCAGGTGGTCTGCACCATGAAGAAGCCCTGCTGCATGTTCTGCTTGCCGGTGCCCGCGCAGTCCTTGCACGTCGTCGGTTCGCCGAAGCCGCCAACGCCCGCACAATCGGTGCACACGCGCCCGCGGTTCACTTCGATGTCGCGCTTGCAGCCAACGATCGCTTCGTTCTCGGTGAGCTCGAGGTCGAGGCGGAGATCCGCGCCGCGATCGCGTGGCTGGGTGCGCGCCGCGCCGAAGAAGTCGCCGAACAGATCCTGAAACTGCGAGAATATGTCCTCGATATTCGAGAAGCCGGCGGCCTGCCCGGGCGCCGCCTGCGCAGGGCGCTCGCCATTCGCCTGCATCCACTGCGCGTACGCGTGGCTGGCGGCCTGGAACTTCGCCGCCGCGGCCGCGTCGCCAGGCCGACGATCGGGATGGTTCTCGTGTGCGATCGCGCGGTATGCCGCCTTCACGGTCTCGGCGTCTGCGTCGGGCGACACCCCGAGCACGCGATACACGTCGTCGTCGACCTGCGGCACGTCCGGTCTGTAGCACGGCTTCGCGGTGTTACGCCGCTGGATTCGTCGACGGCCGCGCGCAACCGCGACGCCCCGACCACGCATCCCATGATCGAGTGCATCGCTTCTACGTCCCCGGAAGTCGAGTCATCGGTGGTCGGTTCGTGACGTTGACCGCGCCGCCCGCGCCGTACGTCGACGGCGGCACGCTGGCCGCACCGACGAGCATCCGAGGCGTGCCGATTCCGGCCGGTGCCGAGCTGTTCGTCGACTGCGACTTCGACCACATCCAGGTGCGCTTTCACGCGCCGGTCCGAGTGCGCGGCGTGCCGCTGGTCGCGGGCGACGAGATCCAGTTCCTCGGTCGGACGCTCGGCTTTCCCGGCCTGCGGCTGCCGTGGTGGACGCTGCCGCTAGTACTCGTGGCACTGCCGGTTCTGATGATCTGGCGCCGCCGCACCACGCGCGACATCTGGGTCATGCGCGATCGCAAATACGTGTTTGCGATCAAACCCGATGGCTCGACGACCGCGATCTGATCCGCGCAGCTCAGTGTTTCGCGAGCAGCGCGATCAACCCGTCGGCGATCGTGTGTCGCCAGATCGAGTAGTCATGGCCGCCCGGAAACTCGACGTACGTGAGCGGGTAGCCCTTGGCTTCGAGCACGTCGCGCAACCGGCGGTTGCTGTCGCGCAGATGCGCCTCGAACAAGCCCGTGTCGACGTAGAACCGCAGCGGTAGCTTCGCCGCCTTCACGAGCTCGCGGATCATCGCGCCGCCCTCGATGTAATCCGGCGGGTCGCCATCGAACTGATGCGGCCGCTGCCACAGTGCAGCCGAGTTCAACAACACATTGCCGACGACATTCGAATGATGGAGGCCAACGTAGAGCGACTCGGTGCCGCCAAGACTCGATCCGGTCACGAGCGTGTCCGCCGCCGTGAGACCCGCGTGGTAGTCAGCGCGCATCTTCGGAACGAGCTCCTCGACGACGAACGCCGCGAACGGCGCCGACTCCGCGAGATCGCGTCGGCGCTGCGCCTGGGTCGCGACAAGCGCTGCCACCACAGGCGGGATCTTCTTGGCCGCGATCAAGTTGTCGAGAATCCGTGGCAGCGGAATCTGCGAGCCGGGATCGAGGCCATAGCTCTCACCATCGAACGCGATCACGAGCGGATACCGTTGCTTCGCGTCAAAGCCCGCCGGCACGTACACGCCGACCACGCGGTTCTCGCCGAGCTTGCTGCTCGCGATCTCGATGCGCGTCACCGTTCCCTTCGGCGTCGCCGCATTGTCGACGAGGAATGGCTCGTCGGGCGGTCCCGGTACCTCGACGCGAGATGAGCCCTCGTGGGTGAGCGGGTTATTCGGGTCCTGCATGCGCTTGGCGAACCGTTGATCGACGCCGCGTACAGCACCTCCCCGGTACGGCTCGTGAAGCGGAGGCGGACCGTCGGTCTCGATGAACGCGTAGTCGAAGTGCGCCTCCGCCGGAATCCGGCCAGTGAGATACCAGAGGTCCGAATCGCCGATGCGGAGCATCGCTCTCTCGGTGTCGCGAGCCATCGGTGCGCCGAGCATCCCGACGTATGTCGCTTTCGAGCGCATCACGAACGTCACCAGCCGGCTGTCCTTGTCCTCGGGATACGGCTCGATGATCGGCGCTTTGCCTTTGAGGTCCGCCCAGAGCTTGTCGAGCGCAGCTCGATCGCGAGCACGCGCAGCGCGCCACATATCGAGGATGCGCGGGCTATCGATGTGCTGTCTTGCGAGCTGCTCGGCGTACGCATCGGCCGTGATGATGTCGTCGACACGAATCTCGTAGCGACCCTCTGCCGGCGCGGGTGTTCCGTCGGGCAGCGGCTCCACAAACGGCCGCACCTCGATGTCGTAGGCACCAGCCCGCTTCGTCTCGATCACGAACGGCTCGGGACCATCATTGCCATTCGGGCTATCGAGCTCGGCAAGATGCTTACCGCGCGGATCATATGTGTGAAGCGCGACGTCGATTCCGTTTTGCATCACGACACCTGTGACGACCATCGCGGCGCCCGCTTCGACGCGATAGCGGTGTGACTCGCCCTTGCGGATCGCCTTCTCGATTGGCTTGCCGCGCTCGAGCTTCTCTGCGCTGACCTTCGGCGGTGCCGATTTCGTCTCCGGCGCCGGCGGAGACGACGACGACGAGCACGCTACGACGAGAAGCAATATCCAACGCATCGGGCCGATGTTCTCACTGCGAACGGACCGAACAGCAACCGGCCATTCGGGCGGGCATGCCACACCACAAAAAACAAACGAGACCGACGAACATATCGACGAGCCCGTCCCCGGATGGAACCTGGGTGCCCGGGTCTGACAGAACGCGATTCTTTCGTGCCCGTGCCCACACACGCGCGAACGGCTCGCGTGGATCGGCGCGCACTTGCCGAAAACGCCTGCTGACATGCGCGCGGAGGCATACGATCGGCCCATGAAGCGGCGATTTCTCCTCGGTGTCGTGTTCACCGCTGTGACGGTCGGCCCTGCGATCGCTGAACCCACGTGGAAACTCGCCGCCAGCGACAGCTCGTACTCGTATGTGTGCGGCGGCGACGACTGGGTCGCGATCAACGGCAAAGGCAACTCGATCACGATCAGGGGCGAGTGCGCCATCATCGAGATCAACGGCTCGGGCAACAAGGTCTCGGTCGAGTCGGTCGGCTCGATCCGGATCAGCGGCAACAACAACGACCTTCGCTACGACCGCGCGCCCAGCGGCAAGACCAGGCCCGAGATCAAGAACAAGGGCGCGGCCAACACGATTCGTCGAAACCAGTAGATCGATTGCGCGTAACCACGTGGGCGTCGCGGCGTAGACTGGTCACGATGCTTCTCCTCGACACCAAGCAGCCGACGACATTCGAGACAGCAACTTTCGGACTCGGCTGATTCTGGACGCCTGACGCCCGGTTCGGGTGTCATCCGGCGATCTTGCGAACGCGCGTCGGCTACGCCGGCGGCACCACGAGTGCGCCGACGTATCACGACCTCGCCGACCACACGGAAGTGTTCCAGATCGACTTCGATCCGGCGCGCCTCAGTTATGCCGACCTGCTCGAGCAGATCTGGGCGAATCGCCGAGGCGGCCGTTCGTACAGCAAGCAGTACATGGAGGCAGTGTTCTGCGCGAACGGACAACAGGAACAGCTCGCGCGTGCTCGCGGTATCACCGCGCCGATCATCACCGGCGCGCGGTTCCATCTCGCCGAGGACTACCACCAGAAGTACTACCTGAGGCACGACACGCTGCTGATGCGCGAGCTCGCTGACTACTCACCGCGGCAGCTCGTCGACTCGACCGTCGCAGCACGTCTCAACGGCTACGTCGCTGGCAAAGGCTCGGCGTCGCAGCTACGCGAGGAGCTCGCGAGCTTCGGCTTGTCAGCAGCCGCGAACACGCACCTCGAAAAGCTCGTCGGGCAACGTGCACGGATGACCTGCGCCTAGCGCGAAGCCCCGTCACGCCTGACACCTGATTGCGGAAGGCCTGCGCAACTCGAGTAGCAGTGGCTGTCAGGCCGTCGACAAACCGTCGGTGCGGTGCTGCCGCGCGCGTGCCTCAGTGCGAGCAGGTCGCACATCGCCCGGCTGACGAGACAACGTTACGGTTCTCGTCGAGATGCGAGCAGCAATCGCGCTGATCGCGGCCGCGATGGTCGCCAGTTGCTACGCCACCGACGAGGAAACGGCGCCAGCGCTCGAGTCACAGCTGCGCTGGATCTCGATCGACGTCGACGCGCTCGACACCGCACGAGCGATCGCTCCGATCGACTCGGTGGAGGTTGCCGGCAACATCGCGCTCGTTCGATTCGACGAACGCGATCTCCCGAGCCTGTCGCGCGCCATGCACGAGCAACACAACCGCTGCGCCGGCTTCATCGTGCACGACACCTATGAGGAGGGGCAGCTCGCGCTGGCCGCGGCGAACCGTGACCGCACCGCCGACTTCGCGCCGGCCTACACGATCGACAATGCGGCTGCCGTCAACCGGCTGTTGCCCGCGCTGAGCGAGTCGAGCTTGCTGATGATGATCCAGCAGCTCTCCGAGAACTACACGAGCCGCTACTACAACACGTCGGGTGGGCTCGCCGTCCCGATGTGGCTCCGCGATCAATGGGCGGGCTACGCCGCCGACCGTCCCGACGTGACGGTCGAGCTGTTCACGCATCAAGGCTTCGAGCAACGCTCGGTCATCGCGACGATCACCGGCTCGACGAAGCCGAACGAGGTGATCGTGATCGGTGCACACATCGACTCGATCGCGAGCGGCAGCAGCACTGCACCGGGAGCCGACGACGATGCGTCCGGCATCGCGACGATCTCCGAGGTGCTGCACGCGTTGATGGCAAAGAAGTTCCGGCCCGAGCGGACGGTCAAGCTCATGGCCTATGCGGCCGAAGAAATCGGACTGAAAGGCTCCAAGTCGATCGTCGCGGACTACGTCGCGAAGGGCATCAACGTCGTCGGCGTCATGCAGTTCGACATGACGAACTACAAAGGCTCGCCCAAAGACATCTATCTCATGCAGGACTTCACGAACGCGGCGCAGAACACGTTCGTCGGCAACTTGATCGACACGTACGTCGGCGCGACGTGGGGCACGTCGCAATGCGGCTACGGCTGTTCCGACCATGCGTCGTGGCACAACGCGGGCTTTGCGGCGTCGATGCCCGCCGAAGCGACGTTCGAAGACACGAACCCGAACCTCCACACGCCGAACGACACGCTCGAGGCCAGCAACAACACCGCGACCCATGCGCTCAAGTTCGCGCGCCTCGCGACCGCCTATATTGCCGAGCTTGCCAAGGGCGAGCTCATGAACGCAGCGCCTGTCGTTTCGATCACCGCGCCGGGTGCCGGCGAAACCCTGACCGGCTCGACGCCGATCGAGCTCGACGCGACCGCGATGGACGACGAGGATGGCGAGCTGAGCGCGAGCATCGAGTGGACGTCGAGCCTCGATGGTGCGCTCGGCAGCGGAGCATCGCTGAAGGCGAAGCTCTCGGCCGGCGTGCACACGATCACCGCGACGGCGAAGGACAGCGCGGGCGCGACCGGCGAAGCGACGATGTCGCTCACGATCACGGTCGGCGACGGAGATGACGACGGCGGAACCAGCAGCGGGTGCGATGCGGGTGGTGGCTCGGGGCTCGCAGCAGCGTGCGCGAGTCTGCTCGCGGCGCTGAGACGCCGCCGTCGTTAGATCAGCTCGAAGAGCTCGTCGACCGCCATGTCGATGATCTCGCGGATCACCCGGCATGGATTTGCCGGCCGCCAGCACCGATTAGACGGCCGCGAGAAGATCGAACGCCGTGATGATGCCCTCGACGCGTTCGCGCGTTCCGACGAGCACGCGATGAATGCTTTCGGCACGCATCAACTGGGCAACATCCGCGACCGGCGCGTCGGGCGACACGAACACGATGTCGGGCGTCGCGAGCTCGCCAGCGGTCACGGCGCTCAGACGGTCCGCGAGCTCGGCGGGCTCGTCTTCGTCGTTATCTTCGTCGAGCGCTTGCTCGAACGCCTGCAGGACGTCGGTGGCGCTGAGCACGGCAACCACCGCTCCGGTCGCATCGACGACGGGCACCCCGCTCACCTGCGCGACCACGAGCGTGTGGACCACATCGGCAAGCGACGAGCTCGGAGATACAGCGACGAGATTGGCTTGCATGAGATCGCGAGCGAGCGTTGCCATGCGATCCGCTGCAGCAATCCGTGGGCCGTACCGTGGAAGCGCTACGAACCGCGGGCGCTCAGACGAACGCCGTGATGCGCACGTCGGTACTTCGCGATGAACGCATACAACGCCACGAGGATCGGAAGTCCGAGAAGAATCAAGAGAAGAGCCCCAGGATGCTCGTGCGCGTTCCGACTCACGGTGACGAGTACGAGGCCAGCGATTAGCGGAACGCTGGCCGCGAGCGCCGCCATTGCGAGATGCGACATGTTGTTGACGTCGCGGCGAGTGGTGGGACGATCGCTTGCACTCATTATGTGCACAACGACATGCACCGGTCGCGCCATGCGGTTTGCGTTCACACCTCGAGCGCTCCGGTGTTCCATTCCCCGGTGATGGGTGTGGTCTTCACCCAGAGCTCGAGCAGCTGCGAGCTGCCCGGCTCGCATACGGACAACTCGTAGCCAAGCGGCGGTGGCGCGCCGTATCCGTGATAGGTAACGATGCGAGTGCCGACTGGGGCGCACGCGAGGCGCTCGCGTACACCGGCGACGTACGACGCGAAGTCGTGCTTTTCGTGGTCGATCGTACTGTCCAACTTGAACGTTTCGCCCCACAGCGATTCGGCGAACGGGTTGTACAAGTAGAACGCGTCGTACCCGCCCCAATCGACGTCGAGCGCGTCACCGCAGATGAAGCGCACGTTTGGGATTGCCAGATCGCGTGCGAGCTTGTTCGCGACCGTTACGAGATGCGGCCGCCATTCGACACCAACAAACTCGCACGTCGGAGTTGC
>DASUFX010000166.1:0-8738 GCA_036274355.1 Kofleriaceae bacterium
GAACCGCCGTGGGCGACAATGCGCTCGAGCACGAGTGCGGACGCGGTGGCCGGATCGAGCACGGGCGCGATGTCTATCGCTTCACGTACCTCGCGAAGGATGGCTACGGGCGCTGGGAAATCGTGCTGCGCGAGCAGCAGATTCGCGACATCGCGGGCGGCCTCCTCGACGAGGTGGACGCGGTGCAACTCGCGGAGGGTACGCGCACGTCGCGCGGTGATGCGTTGATCGTGTGGGGCGAATACGACGAGGACGCGTTGCGCGTTCGGACGAAAGGCGACCTCGGCGTCGCGCTCGACGCGCTGCACACCGTCGGCATCCAGGAGCCGTGCATGGTGCGGCTATGGTCCTCGAGCGATGACCAAGCGATCGCAGTGTTCAACGGGCACGACTGCGCGATCTACGTGGTGGCGTCCGAGCATGGTTACGGCCGCAGCGTGGGCGATCCGACCCGGCCGGATACATTCGAGCTGACTGATTTTCGCGCCGGTCCGGTATCGATTCCGTGGGCGGATGTCGTGCCATGGCGCGTCGCGCGCCCGGCGCTGATGATGTTTGCCGAGAAGGGGCAGCTCGGCGACAACGTGATTCTCGACGGCGCCATCCCGACGCAGTTCTTGTTCCTGTCGGACTTCGATCGCGCGACCGAGCTCGGCACGCGGCGACAGCCGGTCGCTGATCCGGCGCAATCGAGCTTGCCGCGCAAAACGCCGCACGGCGAATGGGCCAGGCGGCTGGTCACGAGCCTGCTCGAGATCCAGTTGATCGAAGTCGATACGCAGATCCTCGAGGCGGTGATCGCGCGTATCGCGGTGCTGCTCATCGCGCACGACGACGCTCTCGACAGCCCGGACGCGGCGCAGAAGCTCGCGAAGGAGATCGAGCGGGTGAGGGGCGTCGGTGCCCTGTTCGCGACCGGCGGCGACCTCCAGATCGCTTTGCGGCGCACGCAGGACCCACCAACGCAACCGACCGAGTTACCGTTCACCTGATGCGTTGGCTCGTCGGTCTCGTGTTCGTGGCTTTCGGGTGTGGCGACAACCTGCCGCCACGCGGCACGTTCGAGGTTGTCGGCCACAGCGATCTCGGCGCACGCGGCATGAACTCGGCGCTCGCGATCGCGGGCGACATCGCATACGTCGGCTCGCGCATCGACAAGAAGCCGGTGCTGATCGTTGACATCAAAGATCCGGCGAATCCGCACGTCGTCGGCGAAATCGGCGAGCCTGCCGAGGGCTTGCCGGGCATGTCCTCGCGCGAGCTGCGGGCGACGACGAATCCGCCGCGGCTCTTCATCATGAACTTGGCGTGCTCGCCGGATCTGCACGGCTGCAGTGGCGTGCCAGGTGAGATCGAGAACATCAAGGAGTACGACATCTCGAACCCGCTCGCGCCGCAGCTGCTCGGCTCGCATGGCGTCACCGGCAGCGCGCTTCGCCAGCGCAGCCCGCACGAGTTCTTTCTGTGGCAGGACCCGTCGAATCTCGAGCGCGTGCTGTTGCTCATCAGTGCGCCGGGCGTTCCGTCACTCGAGATCGTCGCTGCGCAAGACGGTGATCCGAAGCTGCTCTTCGACTTCGATCCGTACAGCGAAGGCGGCGTGACGCGCGGAGGCGAGAACAACATCCTGCACTCGGTGTCGGCGAGCGACGACGGGCGCATGCTGTTCCTGTCGCATCAGATCGCCGGCTTGTACATCGCCGACGCGAGCAGCGTGATCGACATGGTCGACCCGCTGCAGCTCACGATGCTGACGACCGCCGACGCCGCCGTGAAGTTTGGCGCGATGGGTCCGCATTCGGCCGTCGCGGTGCCGGGACGCAAGCTGCTCGTCACGACCGAGGAGGTCTACCCGCCACCGTTCGGCGCTGGCTGTCCGTGGGGCCACATGCGGCTCGTCGACATCGCGAATCCCGCGGAGCCGAAGCTACGCGGCGAGTACAAGCTGCCCGAGAACGATCCGAGCTGCACCGCGGCCGGGCCGATGGTGGCGTTCACCGCGCATAACGCGACCGTCATGAACAACATCGCGCTCATCACCTGGTACGCGGGTGGCCTGCAGGCGATCGAGATTTCGGATCCCGATGCACCGTATCAGCTCGGCGAGTTCAAGCCGGAGCCGCTTCCGAGCGTCACCGTCGAGGATCCGGGACTCAGCGGCAGCCGGGTCGAGATGTGGAGCTATCCGATCATCAAAGATGGTCTGATCTACGTCGTCGATGTTCGCAACGGGCTCTACGTGCTGCGTTACAACGGCTGGCGCGCGGACGAGATCCTGGCGCGGAAGTTCCTCGAGGGGAACTCGAACATCGGTTCCTTCACACCGCGTATCTGACGCGGCATGGATGTTGCCAATCCTCCACCAGGAGGATTGTCATGACAGTCGCCCGGTCAGCATTGTTTGCAGCCGCGGTCGCGACAGCGGCATTCGGATGTCATCGTCGTCATCAACGAAATCCCGAGCCCGCGCTCGATCTCGAGACGAGCAAGCCAGACCGTACGGTCGAGCAGACGCCGCCATCCCAGTCCGAGGGGTTCGGCACCGCTGCACCGAACGGTGGAGGCGCGCTCGGCGGTGCGGTGGTGTCGAGCGCGCAGGGCCGCACCAAGATCATCCAGATGCGTAGCCGCGCGAAGCACCACTACAACGACACGAGCCAGAACCACGTCGAGGAAACTGCGCCGGGCGACCAGCCGACGCAGGGCATTGGCGACGGCGACACCTACGAGCGCAATCGCTGATCAGCGCGTTTGGCGCTGGCTCGGTCGATCGTCACCGGATGCAGGCGAGCCGCTGCAGGCGCCGGCCATCGACGCGATCCATTCGCGGATCAACGCGACGCCTTCCTCGTGGACGAGGTTGCGGCCGAGCTCCGGCATCCGGATCTCCGGTTCCGTCGAGCTGATGCGATAGATCATGATCGACTCGTCGGGATTGCCCGGCACGATGTCGTACTGGAGGTTGCCCGAGCCGCGGCCCGTCGCGACCGGCGCTTTGCACAGGCCGAACTTCGCCGGATCGGTCTCCGCGTGATCGAGGTAGAGGCCCGACGTGCGCGCAGCGCCGCGCGGGTTGTGGCAGAAGCCGCAGTTGATATCGAGCCACGCACGCGCACGTTCGTCGAGCGTGCCGCTCGTCGCGTCGAACGCGTTCACCGCGCGCGGCCATTGATCGCGAGGCGGGGCATCGACAAGCGCGCCGCTATCGATCATCGCCTGCACGCGGTCGGGTACGAGGTTGCGCACCTTCGGGCCCACCGGCGTCACGATCTCGTCGTGCTCTTCGTGGCAGAGCTTGCACTGGTTCTGATTCGGCACGTTGTACTGGTTCGTGCGCATGCTGCCGTCGTCGTGAATCCACTCGGCGTCGATGATGGCGCCCGCGATCGCGACCTTCGCATCGTCGGTCTCGTTGCCGTACGTGTACGACGAACCGTGCCAGCCCTTCTCGCCGTGAACGAGCACGCGCGTCTCGAGCAGCGTGCGGCCGTTCGCCGGATCGCGGCGATCGTGGAGGTAGCTGAACGTCTTCACGAGCACGCTGCCGACCGGCAGATCGAGCGGGTCGTCCGCAGTCCATGTCGCTGGCGTGCCGTCAGGCACCCGCACGAACCGCTGCTTCGTCGTGTAGTCGGAGAACAGCGGCGTCGTGAGGTCGTAGGGAATCACGCCGGCTGCCGGCGTTTGCGACGCGATGTCGTCGAACAGCTGCCAGCTCGACAGCCGGCTGCACATCTTGCCGTCGATCGTGCACTCCTCGTCGCCGCCGCCGCCGCATGCGGCCAGTAGCAGCGCTGCTACGGCCAGTCGCTTCACGGCAACGTCACCGCGGGGAGCGGAGCGAGCGCGCAGTCATGCGGCGCCATGTCTTCGGTCGGCACGGTCGCGTCGGCGAGCGGCCACTTGAGATCGATGAAGTCAGCGTCGCCGTTGTTCTTGACGCAGATGCGATCCTCGGGACCGTACGTGCGCGCCGGATCGAGGACGCCGTCCCACGCGACGTCGGGCACGATGAACGGGCCGTTCGGCCGGATCTCGCCGAGCGCCGAGATCAGCAGCGCGCCGAGCATGCCGGTCGGCATGTCGCTCGTGCCGGTCAGCGTGTTGTCGTGGATGTTGATCGCGGTCGGGTACTGATCGTAGGTCGGGTCTGTGACCACGATGCCCGTCGGCACGTAGCTGATCACGCCGACGTTGATCGACTTGTGATCGCTGACGCGGTTGTCGAAGATTTCGACCTGGTGCGCGGCAAGCACTGCGATGCCGGTACCGGTCGGCACGAGACCGACGATGTTGCCAGCAGGCGCGAAGTTCTCCGTGTTGTTGCCGCTCACGTCGTTCTCGTAGACGCGCGTGATCGCGCCGTTCGGAACCTCGAGGCCGGGCAGGTTGAACACGAGGATGCCGCCAGTGTTGCGCGTCGCTGTGTTGTGGAACACGTCCGCGTGCATCGAGTTCTCGATCTCGATGCCAGCGACGTTGTCCTCGGCGAGGTTGTCGTGCAGGAGGATCGTGTCGGACTGACCGACGTAGACGCCGGCATCCGACGCGCCGCGCACGACGCTGTTCGTGATCTTCACGTTCTTGCACTGCACCGGGTACAGGCCGTACGAGCCGTTCGTCGCGTTCGGGCCGCCCGTCCACTCGACGCGCACCTTGTCGATCGTGACGTCGGTCGAGCCGAGAACCTTGAGCGCGTCGCCGCGCGTGTCTTCAATTCCGATGTCGTGGATCGTGACCGCGTCTGACGTCACGAGCAGACCCTGCGCGCCGGATGTCTGGCTTTTGAACGACAGCGTCGTCGCGTCCATACCCGCGCCTTTGATCGTCACGTTGTCGACGTCGAGCGACAGGTCGGTGCGCACGTTGAACGTGCCGGCACCGAACGCGACCGTGCCACCGCTCTCGATCTCGATGAGCGCCGTCTGCACATCCGTGTCACTCGCGCCCTCCGAAAGACCAATGCAGGTACCCGACACGCCTTCGCACGGGTCGTCACTGCCGCAGCCAGCCACAACAATCAAAAGTGAAAGAGCTACGCGACGCATCGCGGGCCAGTCCGCCAGAAATTGGTCTGACCGTCAAGGGAATTGGTCTGTCCAGGTAATCGACTGAAGTTCCGGCGGCATAGCCAATGCAGTGGATTCCTGGCGTGCGGCTACCCAAGCAACTCCAGCTTGCGTTGCTCGTCGACGAAGCGCCGGACGGCGACGACTGGCTGCACGAACAAAAGTTCGACGGGTACCGCATCGTTGCCGAGCTCGAGGGTCGCCGGCTGCGGCTGCTGAGCCGCCGATTCAACGACTGGACCGCACAGTTTCCGACCGTCGTCGGTGCGGTTGCCGCGCTCAAGGTGAAGAGCGTCCTCCTCGATGGCGAGGTCGCGGTCGTGATGCCCGACGGCCGCACCAGCTTCCAGGCGCTGCAGAACGCATTCGGTCGCCGCGACGCGAACCTCGCGTACTTCGTGTTCGATCTGCTCGCGCTCGATGGCGAGGACCTGACGAAGCTCCCGCTCGAAGAGCGCAAGCAACGGCTCGCGAAGTTGATCGGAAAACGGCAGGGCGTGCTGCGCTACTCCGATCACGTCATCGGCAATGGCAAGGCGTTCTTCGAGCTCGCGTGCAAGAAGGGTCTCGAAGGCATCGTGTCGAAGCGGCGCGACGCGCCGTACTCGCCGGGCCGCGGCAAAGGCTGGGTGAAGACCAAGTGCCTCATGCGGCAGGAGCTCGTGATCGGCGGCTACACCGATCCCGAGGGCGCTCGCACGCACATCGGCGCGCTGCTCGTCGGCTATTACGAGGGAGGCGCGCTGCGCTACGGCGGCAAGGTCGGCACCGGGTTCACGATGAAGGACCTCGTGAAGATCAAGCAGGCGCTGTCCCCGCTCGAGGTCGCGACGTCGCCATTCGAGCCCGCGCCGCCGCGCGCGTGGACCGGGCCAAACCGGCACTGGGTCTCACCGACCATCGTCGCCGAGGTCGCGTTCTCGGAATGGACGAACGACGGGCGCCTGCGCCATCCGTCGTTTCAGGGCCTGCGCGCCGATAAGCCGCCGAACGAGATCGTGCGCGAGCAAGCGACGCACGTGAATCGCTAGGGCTACGATGCGGCATGCGTTGCGCGCTCGTGTTCCTGGTGTTGCTCGCCTGCTCGTGCAAGAACGAAGGTTCGCAGCGGGCTCCGGTCGGGAGTGCGGCCGGGAGCGCGATTGCCAAACCGATCATCCCGGATGACGTGCTCGTCGGTCGGTGGTTCGCTGCGATGGAGAAACAGCTCGATGCCGACGCGCGTGCGCTCGCGGTGCAAAAGTTCGCGAGCCGGGAGGACGTCGAGCACGCGCTGATGGGACTGACACCAGCAGGTTTCAAACCACGCCCCGAGTTCTTCCAGGCGTTCTACGCCGAGGCCGGCGAACCGACGACGGTCGCGAAGCGGCTCGCTGACTACGCGAGCACACACGGCGACGACATGGAGCGCCGCACCGACGCAATGCTGAAGCGTCTCGAGCCGGCGATGAAGCTCGCCGCCGACAACGCGGAGCGGCAGTTTGCGCGGTGATTTCCATGCTGCGTGATGTCACGTCAATTCTCGCTGAGCGGGCGTGGGCGCGCGGCCGAGCGACCTGGCCTCGGCGGCTTTTGCAGGCGAGATGTCGTAGGTCGTAGCGGAGCAGGCACTTGGACCGTCACTCCGTGTCATCGCTGACGGAGAAAATGGGAAAGGTGAGCCGGCCTCCCGGTTGCACGTTCTCCACCCGAGGGGCGATGAGCGACACACCGAAGTTTTGGCCAACGGGTACCGGGCAATGGGACCGACTTGCGCGTCTCGTCTTGGCGGATGACGTCAAGGCGGCGATGCAGAGCGAGGGCGCTGCCGTGAACGGAACAATGTTCCTCGGCACGCCGCTCGATCTCATCGAAGAGCTCGAGCGCTGCACGCAGCTGTCGGCGGCGAGCGTCGTGCTTGTCGGCCGCTTCGCGCACGACGAGGTCGCCGACGCGCTGCGCGATATTTATCCCGGTCTCGAAGTCCGGCTCGCCGCTTAATTCGCACCGAGGGGAGGTGGAGCTTGCTCGCGCCACGGGGGCAGCGCTGCCGCGCGCCGTGCGAGCTCTTCGGGTAATGCGCCCGTGCGCGCCGCCTGGAACGCGGCGACGAGCTCCGCTGCCGTTTGCAGGCGCGCCTCCGGAGATTTCGCGAGCGCGAGCAGGAGAAATTGCTCGACGGCAGGCGAAACGGCGGCGAGCGCTGACGGGCGCAGCGGCTGGTCGTGGGTGACGGCGTAGAGCAGCGACGGCGTGTCGCGCGCCGCAAACGGCGCACGGCCGGTGATCGCGCGATAGAGAACCGCACCGAACGCATAGAGGTCGGCGCGGTGGTCGACGGTTTCGCCGCGCGCTTGCTCGGGTGCCATGTACGCGGGCGTGCCGATCGCGGCACCGCGCGTGAGCGTGCCCGACGTTTCGGCGAGCAGCGCGACACCGAAGTCGAGCACCTTCCACGTGTTGTCGTAGGTGAGGAACAGGTTCTGCGGCTTGATGTCGCGATGCACGATGCCGGTCGCGCGCGCGAGCTCGAGCACTGCACCGATCTGATCGACTAGCGCAGCGATGGACGGATCGGCGAGCGAGCGCCCGTCGCGCAGCAGCTTCGACAGCGTCTGACCCGAGAGCTTCTCCATCGCGAGGTACGGCATCGGATCGGTCGGCGTCGATGCACCGAGCACGCGGACGACGTGCGGCGAATCGATCGCACCGGCAACGCGCACTTCGCGCAAGAAGCGTTCGATATGGCGCGGGTCGGCGAGCAGCTCGCGGCGCAGCAGCTTGACTGCCGCCGGATCGCCGGTCTTCGCGTGGGTCGCCTCGTACACCTCGCCCATCGCGCCGCGTCCGATCACGTTGCCGAGCTCCCACTCGCCGGCGGCGACGCCGGTGAACCGGCCGGGGCCGCCGATCTTGAGCGCGCGATCGAGATCGCTGCGTAGCTCGGCAAGCTGGACGTCGCGTTGCGCGGCGAGTCGGGTCGCACGTTGCAGATGCTCGATCGAGCGCAACGTGGCGCGCCGAGTGACGCGCGCGAGCCAGAAACACAGCGCGTACGCCATCTGCAGAATGAGCTGCCCGGTGATCAACGCCTGCACCGACGCGTGGCGATCGACGGGATAGAAGCCCGGCTCGGCGAACACACCGGCGATCACGAGCATCGATGCGACGAAGTGCGCGATCGCCGCGATGGCATAGATCGCGATCGCGCTCAGCAGGTTCTCGGTGCGGCAGAAGATGTAGATGCAGAGCGTGAGGCCGACCGGCGCGGCGGAGAACGTGCCGGTGTAGAGGATGCCGAGGACGCCGCAGCTCACCACTACGAGTGCGAGCAGCGTCATCGTCGTCGTCCGGTAGCGCGTGGCGTCGCGTAGGTCGCGATACACCCACAAGCTGCCGAGGACACCGATGCCGAGCAGTGCGAGCAGCGCGTGGGCGATGCGCCGATCCCCGGGCGCGATCAGCACTGCGACTGCGACGACGATGCCGGCGATCCACCCGACGCCGAGAAGGCTGCGCGTGCGCTTGATCTCCTCGGCGCGCAGCGCATCTGCTGCGTTCGTCATCACCGAGATCGAGCCGCGGGTCGTCATATCGGCTCCCACGGGTGTTTGCGGATCAACGCATCGCCGCGGCGGCGCAGCTTTGGATCGAGACTGCCGGCGAGCGCATCCTCGAGCGCGTCGGCGA